>CATMBH010000031.1:0-9934 GCA_950063985.1 uncultured Fidelibacterota bacterium | reverse complement strand
TGGCGGTATCATTTTCAGTGCATTGTTTTGTACAATGTACCTGGGCTTTAAACCGCGGAAAGGTTCCTGGTGGCGTATTTTTCTTTATTCGCAGGTTCTGCTGCCTATTGTGGGTGTTTTCAACTGGCTTATTGACGCCAATTATATGTACATCTGCGCGCCGCCCATTGTGGAAAATCCATTCATTATCGGTGACTTCCCCGAACATTTGATCGGTTTGGAGATTGCCGGCATCTTGCATTTCGCCCTTGTATATTTGCCTTTCGGACTAAAATATCGACGTGCATCAAAAGTTACAGGGACTCCAGCTATTTGACGGCCTCCACGTGAGCTATTTGCTTGCGTGGCTGACTGTTTGGGTAGCTGTTCCTTTCATCGGGAAAAAATTCCTCAATAAAGAACAGCAGAAAATGGTGTTGTGGGCCATGCTGGTTTTTATGGTAGGGCAGGAGGTTGTTGATTATTGGAATCGAACACATGTACGAGATCTAACCTTGGCATTAGATCTACCTTTACACTTTTGTCATTTATCATTGATCTTTGCCGTATATCTGCTGATTCGTCCCAGCAAATATCTTTATGAGATTACTTATTTTTGGGGTCTCGGAGGTGCCTTGCAGTCGATGATCACTCCAGATATGACTGACTTTGATAATTACCTTGCTGTATTTTTATTTAACGCTCATCATGCCATGATCATTTTGGTCTGCATTTGGCTGGCGGTCATTAATGGCTATCGCTGCCGGAAGGGGGCTATATTACGGACAATGATCTTGACCAATATTGTCATCTGGCCAGTTTGGTTTATTGACTGGGTTGTAGATGCAAATTATATGTTTTTAATGGAACGACCGCCAACTGAAAGTCCTCTTGTTTTTGGTGATTGGCCAATGTATATCATCAATGTAGAAGTGGTGGGATTCATTATGTGTTTGATTTTGAATTTGCCTATGATTTATTTGCGTAGGAAAGAGGAACTGCAGTTAGCATGACTGATTTCATCAATCCCGAAGTGTATGGACCGTTGCATTTCAAATATATGTTCATGGGTTTGGCCATATGGACGATCGTTCCTTTCATTGGTAAAAAATTAATGAATAAGTCGCAACAGCGAATTACAGTATTTATATTGATTCTATTAACACTTGGTCAAGAGATTATCAATGATACATCCCTGATGTTGCAAGGTGTATGGAGACTATCAGATGATTTAGCACTCCACATGTGCGGCTTTTCTATTTTTTTGACATCATGGGCATTGTTCAGCAAAAAACAATCTGCATTTGAATTGGCTTACTTCTGGGGAATTGCAGGAGCGACTCAAGCGATACTAACTCCAGACTTAAGTGGTCTCTGGAATCCACTGGGTATTTTTGTTTATTTTTTTTCGCATTCCATGATCATTTTAAATGTCATCTGGATGATAGTGGTCGAGGGAATGCGCCTGCGCAAAAGTTCATTACTGAATGCGATTGTTATTACGAATGGCTTTTGCTTCATCATGACAATTGTCAATCAACTGGTGAACGGAAATTATTGGTATTTATGTGCAAAACCATTGTCTAACAGTCCATTTCTCATCGGCGAATGGCCCTTTTATCTCATTGGTATACAAATCGCCGGTATGATCATGATGGGACTGATCTATATACCCTGGTTGCCATATTTTCATCGAATGGCATTGCAGTCTGAATCTACCACAGCCTAAATTCTTTCTACATGACAACAATATTTCTGTATTTTTTCCTGGCCTTGGGTGTTTCTTTTCTATGTTCACTACTGGAATCCGTTTTGCTATCCATGAGCCGTACTTTTATCGGTGTCCTCATCAAAGATCATCCAACTGCTGGGCGAATGCTGGAAAAGCTGAAAGAAAATATTAACCGTCCTCTGGCGGCAATTTTATCGCTGAATACCATTGCCAATACAGTAGGCGCCGCCGGCGTAGGTGCTGTGACATATGATCTGCTGGGTAGTAAGTGGGTGGCCATTATGTCCGGCATTCTCACGCTTTCCATTCTTATATTTTCAGAGATTATTCCAAAAACCATTGGCGCCCATTATTGGAAAAGTTTGGCAGTACCTTCAGGTTATATGATACGCGGCATGATGGTATTGATGTACCCTTTTGTTGTGCTTCTGGAAGTGTTATCCAACTGGCTAAAGCCTAGTATAAAACAGGATTTGGTAACCAAGGAAGATGTGATTGCCATGGCGGAAATAGGTGAGGATGAAGGCACCATTGAAGAAGATGAAAGCACCATTATTGAGAATCTCTTGCGCCTGGATAATATTACTGCCGAGGAAGTCTTGACACCACGTTCTGTAGTCTATGCTCTGCAAAAAGATTTGACGGTGCGTCAGGCATTGGATGAGTATGATAATATCATTTTTTCCAGAATCCCCGTTTACGATACTGACTTGGATGATATCACGGGCTTGGTTCGGCGGGATAATTTGCTTAAGAGTAAAGCCGAAGACCAATTTGACATTACCATGGAAGAATTATCTGAACCGGTGCATGTAGTTAATGAAAAAGAATCCATTGGTCATATTCTAGATGAATTTGTCAGGCGCCGTGAACATTTATTTATCGTGAAAGATGAGTTTGGTCAATTCGAGGGTATTATTACTCTGGAAGATGCCATCGAAACATTGTTAGGTGTAGAAATCGTTGATGAAACTGATTCGGTAGTTGATATGCGCAAGTTAGCTGAAGCCAAGGGACGCTCTTAAAAATCATCCCATATTGAGAATGAAATAGATTAATCTCCCCATTTCCTCTGGGAGACAGTTAAACTAAATTAAGGGGCTATGAAGCGTGCCCTCTCTGTCTTCTCCGTATTACTTATAACACTCATTGTTTCTGCTTCAACCCTGACCACCCGCTACTATTTAACGGAACTGGACTTTATCAGCAACCAGCCAGTTCCTAAATCATTAGCAAGATTCAAAG
Source organism: uncultured Fidelibacterota bacterium (assembly GCA_950063985.1). Lineage (GTDB taxonomy): Bacteria > Fidelibacterota > Marinisomatia > Marinisomatales > TCS55 > UBA2126. The sequence continues at coordinate 6,978 of CATMBH010000031.1, read as the reverse complement.
CACATATTATTGCAAATTATAATGATGATAATAATCTTATTAAAAAACAGTCTGTAGATCAAAAGGGTGTTATAATTCAGACAGAATTATATGAATATGATTCCACAAACACATTAAAGATCAAAGATATCTACTTGTTTGTTAAACCTCTCGCTCAACGGGTGCTTTATGGTCTTGAGACAAAAGCAGTCGAATATATTGAATATATGTATGGACTTGACACAGTCAAAAACTGGATGGATCGTTTTTCTATTTTAGATTATAATGATTTATCCCAGCTCACCAATCATGCCTTCTATGATGTAAATGCATTTCAATATGGCAATGCCCGTTTTGAATATGATTCTTTGGGCCGTTTATTAAAAGAGGAGTGGATAAAGCAACCCTCCGGAAAAACAATGCGCTGGTGGGATTACTTCTTTGATTCTTTTACACAACACAAACGCATTATGGAATATGATTCAAATGGGGTAATAGTTCAGGATCTTCGCATAAACCCTGATGGTACCGAATCAATCTTCTGGTTCACAGGTTTGAAAGATTCTGTCTTTGTCAATCATACCAATCTGTCTTTTATGAATGAGAGTTTTTTGAAATGGGGAAAAGTGGTTTTGTATAAGGTTGACAATGCTGGTGTTTACGTTGATTCGGTCGAATACATATTATCAAATAGATTTCTGGAAAAAGGAAAATTTGAAACCAATATGGACCTTGATTCCATTTTACTAGACAACACCATGTACGATCTTGTATTTAAGGGTGAGGGAAAAAGTGGTAATGATGCCACAGAACGCAAAATTTTAGGTGTTACGTTTGATTTTTCTCCGCCAATTATGGATTTATCTGTCAAATCGTTCATTAATGAAGCAAAAATATCATTTGATCAGTCTGAACTGCTCACTGCTATCCGTCTTGAATGGATAGCAATTCATGATACTGCAGCAATTGTAGCTCTAGAATTTGATTCAACTGATTTGTTAATGTTTGGTTCTGGCTCATTTAAACCAGCCAATCAAAGTGATCTTCAGGATAGTGTTTTTTACCGTGTTCAAATTGTTGGAACAGACCGGTCTGGTAATATTTCATTGCCAGCGATTGTTGATTCAATCATGTTTGATATCAGTCCGCCTGTCGTTGAGTTGATATCGCCAAACCATGCAGAATTCAGAAATTTTACAACTGTTACTTTTGATCAAAATGAACCATTACAGTCTTGGAAAATTTTAATTAAATACATTGCAGGTAAACCCGATATAAATGCTCCTTACTTATTTGAAACAGATTCATCATTGTATGATGAAATGTTTGTTGAGAAGGATCTTGCAGAAGAATTTTTACTCAATGATGGTACCATGTATAGATTTGATTTATCTGCTATTGACCGCACCGGAAACATCTCGGATGTATTCACAGTGGATTCTGTGACATATGATATTACTCCGCCGCTATTAACTACAATTTACCCGGTAGCAGGTATGGATATAAATTTGACTAAAGTAACATACAGAATAAATGAACCGTTGCGAGCTGGTGAATTCCGCTGGGAGCAGACAGAGGGCACCATGGATTCATCAGCTCCGCATATTATTCCATTGATCAGGGAAGAATTACTTCGTGGCGATCATACCCGGGTGCAATTAACCAACCAGTTAGAACTCACCGATGGTTCACTTTATACATTGCTGTTCGTAGGGCAAGATTTTGCTGGAAATGAAGGTATATCACTTCCAAATGAAAACATACTTTTTGATGCAGTTCCACCTGAATTTTCACATATTCTTCCAATTTCCGGTTCAGCCCTGAACTACCAGCATGTTTCGTATACTCTTTCAGAAAAAATAGAAAAAGGAAGCATAACGTGGAACTGGACAGGAGGGGTAAAAGATGCTGTCGCTCCTCATATTGTCCAATTTATGAATGAGGAGAAAGAAGGAGTCGGGCATGATTCTTTATTGATGACGATGAACCCCACACTTGTTGATGGTGGAATTTATCGAATGGAGTTCGATGCTACAGATCGTGCTGGAAATTTTGCAGAAACGTACATAGTTGAAAATATTCTATATGATTATACAACGCCGGTTTTGACAGTGAATTATCCAACATCCATGTCCTTTTTACCAAATAAGAGTTTTACATACAATCTGTCTGAAACATTAGAAGAAGGAAAATTCATTTTAGAAAGAACAGGTGGCAAAGAAGATTCATTATCTACTCATGAGATCACATTAACAAATATTGAAAAAACAAGTGGGCTCCATTCTGATATTCAATTGGTCTCCACACCTAAAGTGGTAGAAGGTACAATTTATAAATTATCATTCATTGGAAAAGATCGAGCTAATAATTATGCTGTTCCAATTAGTATGTCTGGAATGCAATATGATTTTACCCCACCTGAATTAGCATTATTATATCTTCCTGACAGTACAGATGTTAATCACTTATATATTAATTATTATTTAAGTGAATTGTTAAAAGAAGCTTCAATAACATGGGAAAGAACAGGAGGAACTAATGATCCAAAAGGTACTCATCAGCAGTTTTTGCTTGATAGTGAGCTAGATGAAGGAACACATACAAATACACGAATACTGAATTCGCCAAATTTAATAGATGGTTCAATTTACACAATCTCGATATTTGGTAAAGATCGAGCTGAAAATAAATCCAATATAGAAAAAATTGAAAAGATTCGATATGATTTTACTGCTCCCACAATCACTCTTTCAGATCCGCAATCAAGTACGTTTGTACCCACACCAGCAATTACATATAATTTGAGTGAAGCACTCCATCAAGGTAATATTTCATTTATTCGATCTGGAGGGTCATTCGATCCATTATCACCACATATAATAGATATGAACCTTGATCTTCGTCAAAAAGGATTACATGAAAAAATTTTCCAAGATGATGGACCAGTTTTGACGGAAGGCACAATATATACGATTTCTATCTCTGGCGAAGATAGAGCAGGAAATAATGCAATAGTAGGTAATACATCAGGGGTTACATATGATGCGATACCTCCATCGCTTACAATCGAGACGCCCGATTCATCATTATTTGTCAATAATAGTCTTGTTTCATTTACTAAAAGTGAGGATTTAAAAAGCGGTACTATTATATGGTCACAAATTGGTGGAAATAGTGATCCAAGTGCACCACACTACGTTAATTTAGTTGATGCTGAATTAAAAAAGGGTACCAAAAATAATTATACACTTACCCATGCTCCTACATTAAAGGATGGTGCGATTTATAATATTTCAATTCAAGCTAAAGACTTTGCCGGTAATGAAAGCGAAAAGATGGTTATTGCTGGAGTGTTATACGATATTACATTACCCGTTCTACAGATTGTTGCACCCGGCAATAATCATTATACTCAAGGATCAGAACTCACATTTTCTCATTCAGAGGCGCTTGCGAATGGATCGCTTTCATGGGACGGTAGAAGGAAAAATGGAATTGAATTATCAACAACTTGGAACTTAAATAGTCAAATCTTGCAAAAGGGTGTATATTATTTAAATGATTATTATGAACCACAATTGGAAGATGGAGGAAATTATTCAATCAGTTATACTGCTGAAGATCTAGCAGGAAATAAAGCGCAGATAGTAGAGATTATGAATTACAAAGTTGACCGTACACCACCGGTTTTTTCAACTTTATTACCAGTCGATGATTCGTTTATAAATGAAAATCATGTTGGTTTTACATTAAATGAAGACATTGCAAGCGGAACAGTTACGTTCAAAACTGATAAGCAACAACAGATAGTTAAATTACAAGATCAAGAGTTGAATCGAGGTGAACATCCTTTACGTACATTGTTAGCGCAGCCAAGCTGGATTGATGGAGACAAATATACTATTAAATTTTTTGGTACAGATTTTGCCGGAAATGTATCGGATACTGCTACTATCAAAAATATAAATTATGATATTACACCACCCCAACTTTCTGTAGAAAGTCCGTTTGCGGAAACCTTCATCAATGAAACAACGGTACATTTTACAGTGGATGAACCTTTGTTGGAAGGACAATTAATTCTGGAGCCTATCTCTGGCTCATTGGTCATAGAAAATCTATTAGAAGAGCATTTATTACAAGATGAGCATGAATTGAATTATGCGTTGAATCTAGAAGAGAAAATTCCCTATTCCATTTATATACAAGGTGTTGATAGAGCTGGTAATTCAGGAAAGTCATTACCCGTTGAAAATGTTCGATTTGATATCACTAAACCTGAATTGGTTATTATTTTTCCAATGTCTGAATCTATCGTAAATCATGATCGGGTCAGTTACAATTTAAGTGAAGATTTGCTTTCTGGTAAAATGATCTGGAAAAATGTTAGCGATCTTGATGAAACAGCAGTTAACGAAATAATTCTAATTTTAGAAGAATTGTCAGCTGGAGATCATACTAATATCACATTAAATAAAGTACCGGAATTGATTGATGGTTCATCATATATGATTAGTATGGAGGGTACCGACCTTGCTGGAAATGTAAATAATGCTGTTCCGATTACTTCATATATTTATGATTCTTCTCCACCTGTGTTTACAAACTTATCACCAGAATCAGGCTCGCTTGTTAATACTGTAGATCTTGAGTTTACAATAGATGAAGATTTAGCAAAAGGTACAATCATTTTTACTCGGACAGCCGGTGCTGTAGATGAAAAAAGTCCTCACGTCGTTAATCTGACTGGCAGCCGGCTAAAGGAAGGAGAACGCGGCGGCGTTTTGCCGAAGGCAATGTTAACACTGATAAATGGCGCTGTGTATGACATTGAATTAATAGGGGAGGATTTTGCCGGAAATGTTTCTGTTAAAACAATAATCGAAAATATTGCCTATGATGATGAACCACCTGTTGTTACTCTCAAAGCACCCGAAAATAATACATATACAAACTTCTTGGCATTGGATTATCTAATAGGAGAAGACATGGTGGCAGGTCAGATAAAGGTTAGTATTGATAAGATAAAAGAAATTGTTATCGAATTGACAGAAACACAGCTCCTGGAAGGAGAATATATACGTTTCATTCCTGATGAATTCCTCACACTGAATGATGGTGCTTCTTTTGATTTTGAATTAACAGGCAGTGATGCTGCTGGAAATCTGTCTTTACCATACATTATAAAAAATGTGAAATATGACACCACACATCCAAAAATTGATATAATTACACCTGCATCTGATGAAGCCATTAATTATTCAACTATGTCCATAAATATAAGTGAAAATTTAGCTGATGGATTTCTGTTAGTAGAACAAACAGGTGGAGTTTTAGATACTCGATTTCCGCACAAAATAACGATACTTCATCAAGAAATGAAAGGAGGTGAATATAAAAATGTAAAATTTGCCAATGGTCCCATTTTGCAAAATGGATCTATCTATACATTTGAATTTTCTGGTCAGGATTTCGCAGGAAATGAAGTACGTTCTACAAAAGTCACAAATGTTTTGTACGATATCGATCCACCAGTTGTATCATTAAGTAAACCTGTGGATGCAGAACAAATAAAAACAACAGAAGTCAGTTATCTACTTTCTGATAATTTATCTAAAGGATTAATTACGTTTCAATGGACAAGTGGGACTACTGACACTATTTCGACCCATATTGTAGAACTATATGGTTCACAATTAAGACAAGGCGCTCAAATGGACATAGATTTAAATCTTATGGATGTACTGTCTGATGGTGCGCGTTATAAAGTATCCATTCAGGGTTTTGATAAAGCGGGTAATGAATCTGAAATAGCAACAATACACAATGTCTTATATGATGTTTTACCCCCGGTTTTGACTATTTACGAACCGATAGAAGGATCAGCATTTAATGAACCAATCGTTAGTTTCGAGATGAATGAAAAATTAGCTGAAGGAATATTGACCTTTAAACAAACTGGTGGTAAAACAGATAATAATAGTCCACATGATATATTAATTCTACCACCTTTTAATGACCAAGGCCGTTTTGATGGAGTCAGATTCGCCAATGATGTTACTTTACAGGACGGCAGTGAATATTCAATAATATTTAATGCACGTGATCCAGCTGGAAATGTTTCATCACCTGTAGCAGTAGACAGTATTCTATATGATATTACTGCACCAGTTATTGAAACTATTTTACCAATTGCTGGTTCATATCTTCGCGATATGATTGTTCAATATACGATTGATGAAACGTTAATTGATGGTCGAATTGATATTATTGCAAGTAATAATCCAAATAGTACTCATTCAATATCGTTAACCGATATTCAATTAAAACCAGGTGTTCATGATGTAAATGTGTTAAATCATGTATCTTTAGTCAGTGGAACAGAGTATACCATAGAAGTTTCAGGAAAAGATCGGGCAGGTAATAATTCATCAACAAAAGAAGTTGATAAATTGGTTTATGATATTGAACCACCAATATTGAAAATTACTTCTCCAGCATTTAGTTCTAGGGTAAATCATACATTATTATCATTTAATATTGGAGAAAAACTTCAAGATTTAAAAGTAACGTGGATTGATGATAATAAAATAGCAAGTATAGTTAATTTACCTGATCGCTACTATGCTCCCGAACAATATGATCAGATAATTTTTGATAATCCTCCTACATTAATTAGTGGTATGAACTATTATATAACCTTATCGGGTACTGATATGGCGGGAAATAAAAATGAAGTTAAAGTTTATAATGTAGAATACGATGATTCACCTCCTATTTTTTCAGCTGTGAGTCCGTCCTCAGGTTCATTTATTAATAATACTAAAATTCAATTTAGTTTCAATGAGCCATTGCAATCTAGTAGGGTGTTGTGGAAAGCAATTGGTGGTGCAGTTGATCCACAAAGTCCTAGAACTATTGAATTGGTTGGCCTTGAATTAGAAACCATAATGGAGTCTGCTTCAAAGTTAACGAATCAAATGGATCTCAACGATGGAT
>CATMBH010000030.1:0-9951 GCA_950063985.1 uncultured Fidelibacterota bacterium | reverse complement strand
CTTTTTGGAGACTAATTTCATTGACTGTCACGCCTTCTTCAATCATTTTCTTCGCATTATCCCAAGCTCCTCCAGCATTAGACTGGAAAATAGCCATAAGTACACCACAAACTGTAACACCCGCTAAAAGTCCTCCTAAAGTTTCCGGACCAAAAACAAATCCAACCAAAACAGGTGAAGTAACTGCAAGTATACCCGGCAACACCATTTCTTTAATGGCTGACTGTGTGGAAATTTCAATACAGCGGCCGTGTTCAGCTTTCGTCAATCCCAATTCATACACAGCTTTATCTTCATCAGACCAAGTAGATTCATTGCCTTTTTTCATTAAATCCAACGCAGCCTTTAATTCCGGGATATCTCTAAATTGACGGCGAACTTCTTCAATCATAGCCATTGCCGCACGTCCTACCGCATTCATTGCCAATGAAGAAAATAAGAATGGTAACATACCACCAACAAATAAACCAGCCATTACCATTGGTTTAGAAATATCTATACTATCAAGACCAGTTTGAACCATGAAAGCAGCAAACAGAGCCAATGCTGTTAAAGCAGCCGAACCAATGGCAAATCCTTTACCAATTGCAGCTGTAGTGTTACCAACGGCATCCAGTTTATCAGTACGTCTACGAACTTCTTCGGGTAGTCCAGCCATCTCAGCGATACCACCTGCATTATCAGAAATAGGACCATACGCATCAACAGCCAGCTGAATTCCCGTATTTGCCAGCATGCCCAATGCAGCTAATGCAATGCCATATAAACCAGCAAAATGATGTGCACCTATTATTGCAGTGGCTAAAATTAAAATTGGTATAGCGGTAGACTGCATACCTACACCTAAGCCAGCAATAATATTTGTGGCTGGACCTGTTAAAGATTGTTTTGTAATAGATAAAACTGGTGATGTTCCTGTTCCGGTGTAGTGCTCAGTAATAAGTCCTATTCCCAATCCGGCCAACAAACCTATAACGGTTGCCAAGAATACACCAATGCTTGTAAATGTTTCTCCACCTTGAACAAAATCGGATGGAAGAACATTTTGAATTAAGAAATAAATCACACCAATCATAATAAATGAGCTTCCGAACTCTCCTCGATTCAAAGCCTTTTGGGGATCCCCGCCTTCCTTTACAGATACCATGAATGTACCCAGTATAGATACTAATATTCCGGCTGCTGCAATATATAAAGGCAGTAATACAAAATTTAATCCCATAACCGCACCTAATACCATCGAGCCAATAATTGACCCCACATAGGATTCAAAGAGGTCGGCGCCCATACCGGCAACATCACCTACATTATCACCTACATTATCAGCGATGGTGGCAGGATTTAAGGGATGGTCTTCAGGAATACCTGCTTCCACTTTTCCTACCAAATCAGCGCCCACATCAGCAGCTTTCGTGTAAATGCCTCCACCCACACGGGCAAACAAAGCAATGGAAGAAGCACCTAAAGAAAAACCAGTAAGAATGTCTAATACACGCTTCAATTCAGTTTCATTAGAGACTCCATAATGATAAGAATATATTGTGTATAAACCACCCAACCCGAGAACACCAAGCCCAACCACGCTTAAACCCATAACTGAACCGCCCGTGAAAGCCACTTTTAATGCAGAAGCCAGTCCGGTTTGAGCTGCGTTTGTTGTTCGGTTATTGGCTTTGGTAGCCACTCTCATTCCAAGAAAACCAGCTAAACCACTTGCAAAGGCACCCACAATAAATGATACGGCTATTAGCTCGGTCCCTTCACCTTTTAATGAATAACCTACAAATAGTATTATAGCAACCACCACCACAAAAACACCCAAAATTCTATATTCAGCTTTTAGAAAAGCCATAGCGCCACCAGCTATGTTTGCGCCAATTTGTTTCATCCTGTCCGATCCTTCATCCTGGTTATTAATCCAGTTTGTTTTCCAGAATGCATATAACATTGCCACAACAGCAGCAGCAATTACATAATACAAATTATTCATTTACATCTTTCTTTTTTGTTTTTTTATTAAATTGATTCATCGTTTTTTGCAAACCATAATTCAAAATGGATTCCACTGCATCGGCAACTGTTTGGATCATGTCATCAGCATCTGGTTGATCATTTTTTTTAAATGGTTTAAGTACATACTTTTCTGCAGGCCGTTTATGATCGGCGGCTGCAACACCAAAGCGCAAACGCGGAAAACCTGTATGCCCTAAATGATATATAACAGATTCCATCCCCCGGTGGCAGCCGTCGCCGCCTTTGAGTCGGAGCCGCATAGAACCCAAGGGTAGATCCACATCGTCCACAACAACATTCAAATCAGCAAGGTCAATATTCCATTTCTGTAATACATACTTCACTGCAACACCACTGGCATTCATACCTGTTGTGGGTTTGACCAAAAGAACCTCTTTGTCAGTGGCTTCAGTATACACAAATGATCCTTTCCCTGGCTGGAATTGCACTGACCAGCGCCTGGCCAACTCATTTATCACCCAGAATCCGGCGTTATGCTTGGTATTGGCATATTCTGGACCTGGGTTTCCAAGACCTATAAATGCTTTCATGATTATTTAGTGCTTTCTTCCGTAGCATCTCCGCCTTCAGCTTTCCCCTCGCCATCACCTTCAGCTGTTTCTCCTTCAGCTGTTTCTTCACCTTCTTCACCTTCTTCATCTTCTTCGAGCTCAACCACAGGTTCTTCCTCTTCTTTAGGAGGTGTTATTGTGGCAATAACTTGTTCTTCATCAGTGATTATGGTGATCTCACCCGAAACCGTGATATCAGCTACAGAAAGACTGCTGTTCATTTCCAATTCTGTAGTGTCAAGAGTAATAAACTCTGGAACATCTGTTGGTAAACATTCAATATCGATGCTGGTAAGAATTTGAGAAAGCACACCGCCTTCCTCTACACCTACTGCTTCACCTTCCAGATGAATGGGCACTGCAATAGTTATTTTAACATCGCGGCGGACACGCATGAGATCTACATGTAAAATACTTTCATTTACCGGATGAAATTGAATCTCTTTGATCATTACATATTGTGTGTCGCCTTCCAGTTCTACCTCGAAAATATGGTGACCAGAATGCAGGGCGTGATATAAATTTTTTGAGTCCAGGATCAGGTTAATATTGTCCGTTTCCTTATAATAATAGTTTGCGGGGATCTTACCATTACGGCGCAGGGATTTATTTGCAGCGCTACCGATGCTTTCCCTTTTTTCCACAGCTAATTGATAATAATCTGCCATTTTTTTCTCCGATTAAAATTCGAACAGTGAACTCACAGATTCACCTTCATGAATACGATTTATCGCTTCAGCAAAAATGCTGGAAACTGTTATAATTTTCATTTTATCAAATATTTTGTCTTTTGATATATTGACTGTATCCGTCACAATAAGCTCACTGATTGCTGAATCTTTAATCCGTTCCACTGCAGGCTCTGATAATAGCGCATGTGTAGCAACAGCTGTAACTGAATTAGCTCCGTTTTCCTTAGCTGTTTCAACGGCATTCACCAATGTTCCTGCCGTATCAATCATATCATCTATGATGAGGACATCTTTCCCATCCAAGTCGCCAATGAGATGCATGACTTCTGCCTTGTTTGGGGCATAGCGGCGTTTATCAATTAAAGCAAAGTACATGCTCAACCGCTTTGCATAGGCCTGGCTCATGCGCGCCGAGCCCACATCAGGAGCAAGTACAACTGAATTTCCGGGATCCAATCCTAACGCTTTGATCTTGTCCATCAAGACCATACGGCTGTAAAGATGATCAAAAGGTATATTTGCAAAACCTTGAATCTGGGTAGAATGCAGGTCCATGGAGACGATACGATTTGCGCCGGCAGCTGTGAACATATCCACCATAACGCGTGCGGAAATAGGAACGCGCGGAGTATCTTTTCTATCTTGGCGGGCATAGCCAAAATAAGGTATCACCGCAGTAACGCTTTTAGCCGAAGCACGGACCGCAGCATCTAACATAAGGACGAGTTCAAGAATGTTCTTTGCCGGGCCGTGTGTACTTTGGATAATAAAAACATCCCTGGCACGGATATTCTCTTCAAATTTGACCCAAATTTCCCCATCCGCAAAATCCTTTATGGATAATTGTCCCAAGGGTACATTCAAATATTGCGCAATTTTCTCTCCAAGTCGGGGATTACTGCGGCCATTAAATATCTTTATTGTATCTTTACTCATAGTGCTGGGGCGCAGGGATTCGAACCCCAACTGCCGGGACCAAAACCCGGTGTCCTGCCATTAGACGACGCCCCAAAGGGTTCTGTTGGATGTGATATCAGCGGTGGGTAGGGCGGGTCAAGATGGTTCGGTAGTCGGACGATAAAACAGACTCGGCTGCTTTTGCTGCAGTGTCTTCGTCAAACATTCCGAACACAGTCGAACCGCTGCCCGACAGACTGGCATATGAAGCTCCGTTTTTTAGTAAGGAGTCCTTTATCTCACCAATCTCTGGATGTGCTGGAATCACAATCCGTTCAAAATCATTTTGAAAAAGTTCAAAAGGGATTGTATCCCTTCTGAAAAGACCGGCAAAATTAGCTTTTTCAATACTATCCTCCAAACTCTTTTTCAAGGATTTATATGCCCAATTTGTGTCAATGGAAAATGCGGGTATAATTAGAAGAAATGTAAAATCCAATTTGACATTTATTGGCATTAGAATTTCACCAATTCCGTCGCCAAGTTGTGTGCCTCCATTTACAAAAAACGGTACGTCTGCTCCAATTCTTATTGCCAGTTTTGACAGCTTATCTGCAGATAATTCTAAACCATATAAATCATTTAATCCTTTTAATACAGCTGCCCCGTTACTTGAACCACCGCCCAAACCCGCTCCTTGAGGAATCTTTTTTTCAACGTGGACCTTAATCCCACCCAAATTAGGGAATTGTCTTAAAATGGTAGCGTGGGCCTTTGCGCATGTGTTCGAGAAGTCTAGAGGGAAGTTTTCGTCAATTGATGTTAGTTCACATCCGGCATCTATTTTTTCCAAAGTGACAATATCATGAAAATCTAATTCCTGGAAGATCGTGTGAATGTTGTGATAACCATCTTCTCGACGGTTCAGGACCAGCAAACCAATGTTGACCTTGGCGTGGGAATTCAGTACTATGGAATCCATAGATACTATTTGGATATGGTTGCCACAGCCACAGCGCCAACACCTTCGCCACGGCCGATAAAACCCATTTTATCCGTGGTAGTTGCCTTTATAGACACGGCAGATTCTTCGATCTGGAGTGTGTAAGATATTTTGTATGTCATTTCCGGAATAATATCAGCAAGCTTAGGTTCCTCCAAAATAACCGTACTATCAATATGATCTATTTCAAACCCTTCTTTGCGTATTAGCTCTGCGGCGTGTTCCAGGAAATGGATGCTTTCCTTGCCTTGCCAGCGCTCATCCGAACTCGGAAAATGCTGGCCAATATCCCCAAGGTTTGCCGCACCCAACAACGCATCTACAACAGCGTGGAAAAGCACATCCCCATCTGAATGCCCGACAGAGCCCCTGGGGCTGTCGATCTTGACACCGCCAATAATGAGCGTTACACCTTCCGCCAGGGGATGGACATCGTAGCCTATGCCTGTTTTAACCATTGTTAGCTATTATTCCTTCCGCAAGTTGCCAGTCTTCAGTGATGGTAATCTTGAAATTTCCTGCGAATCCTTGTGTTATAGCTACATTTCCACTAATTGCTTCTACCATGGATGCTTCATCTGTAGCATCCATATCATGTTGTAATGCGCTGATTAAAATCTTCTTATGGAATGTCTGCGGTGTCTGGGCCAGCCAGATGGTGCTGCGATCCAATGTTTGCTGAATATTATTCTCTACCACTTGTTTCACCGTGTCCTTAGATGGCAAGGCGGCAATACAGCCGTCGGCTCCATTACAACCATTGATTGTAGCAGAAATGAGTCCTGGTGTTACAAAGGGACGGGCGGCATCATGGACAGCAATGATCTCAATATTATCTGACAACGCCATACAGCCGTTCAATACTGAATCCTGCCGTCTTGTTCCGCCAGTCACAGTTTTCACTGGTTTTGCGGATGTAAAAGATGCTAATTCCCGGGAAACAGATTCAAGGTCTGCTTGTGGAACGACCACAACTATTTCGGCAATATCACTGCATTCCAGAAAGGGTATTAATGTATGGAACAGGAGGGGACGTCGACCCAGTAGCTTGAACTGCTTTTTTTCTCCAAAACGTTCTCCCGTACCGGCTGCGGCAATGACAGCACCGGTTTTGAATTCGGAAAACATTATTTTATTAACATAGCATCGCCGTAACTCAAGAAACGATAATTATGTTTCTTTGCTTCCCAGTAGGCTTTCATGATAATGTCCCTTTCAGAAAAAGCAGAGATCATCATCAGCAGTGTGCTCTTGGGCTGGTGAAAATTGGTAATGATACCATTCACCATTTTAAAGTTATAGGGGGGATAGATGAATTTATCAGTCCAGCCCCGTTTTGGAGAAACCTGAAACCCTGATACAGCCACGGTCTCAAGGCCACGAACAGAAGATGTTCCCACAGCATACACCTTGCGCCGTTTTTTCTTAGTTTCATTGATGGCCAGGGCGGTTTTTGGTGATACTTCAAAATACTCAGAATCCATCTGGTGGCGGTTCAGGTCTTCTACCTGAACCGGGCGGAATGTTCCCAAACCAATATGCAAAGTGGTATATTCAATTCTGACACCTTTATTCCGCAGTCGTTTCAAAAGACCTTGCGTAAAATGAAGTCCGGCAGTGGGCGCAGCTACAGCCCCCCGTTGATCGGCAAACACGGTTTGAAATCGTTCCTTATCCTTTGTCTCAGCAGGGCGTTTAATATATGGAGGCAAAGGCGATGTTCCGATGCGGTCAATAATATCATAAAAATTGTCACCGTCATATTCAAAGCGTACCACACGGCCGCCGGATATGGTATTATCAATGACGTCACAAAAAACATTTTTAGCAAACATGAGCTTATTGCCAATACGCACTTTCCGTGCCGGCCGTACCATGACTTCCCACAGTTCGTTCTCCAACTCACGCAGTAGAAACACTTCCACCTTGGCTTCTGTTTTATCTTTGCTGGCATAGAGCCGGGCTGGAAAAACCTTGGTATTGTTCAAAACAATCAAATCATTTTTACGAAAATATTCGACTATATTTGAAAATATTCTATGTTCAATGTCTCCGGTCTCTCTATCAACAACCATCAGTTTGGATAAATCACGTCGCTTGGCAGGATACTGGGCAATGTATTTTTCCGGCAAGGGATAATCGAAATCAGCCAGTTTGTACTTTTTCTTTTTATTTATCATGAAAATAACCTTTGTTGTGTTTTTGAGTTAAATGTTCTTTTTAAAAGTTTGAATGATTTTTCCTGAGCAATACGTCCCCGTGATGTGCGCTGAATAAACCCTTTTTTGATGAGATAGGGTTCATACACATCTTCAATTGTGGTCGCATCTTCACTTACTGCTACTGATAGTGAATTAACGCCAACAGGTCCTCCTTTAAATTGGTCAATGAGCGCTACCAGAATCCTGCGGTCCATATCGTCTAAACCATGAATATCAATGCCCATTCCATCCAAAGCTTCTTTGGCGACACCTTTATCTATTTTACCATTGGCTTTTACTTCAGCATAATCCCGTGCACGCCGCAGAATTCGGTTTGCAATCCGCGGTGTACCCCGGCTGCGGCGGGCCAATTCCATGGCGCCAGCTTCATCAATGGCAACTTCAAGTATCTTCGCAGAACGCTGGATAATATGAAACAGATCATCAGCATTATAAAAATCAACGCGCAAAACCACACCGAAACGATCCCGCAATGGGGATGTCAGATTTCCCAGGCGAGTCGTGGCGCCAATCAATGTAAAAGGCTCCACATTCAGTTGCACACTGCGGGCACTGGGGCCTTTATCGATCATAATTTCAATACGGTAATCTTCCATAGCTGAATAAAGATACTCTTCTACCACAGAATTCAAACGGTGGATCTCATCGATAAAAAATACGTCCCGTCCCTGCAGGTTTGTCAAAACACCTGCTAAATCACCAGCACGTTCTAATACAGGCCCGGAAGATTGTTTTAAGCTTACGCTTAATTCTTTGGATATAATATTTGCCAGGGTCGTTTTTCCAAGTCCCGGTGGGCCAAACAATAGCACATGATCCAAGGATTCCTTACGTTTATTGGCTGCTTCGATATACAACTTCAAATTATCTACCACTTCCTGCTGACCAATAAATTCATCGAATTTTTCAGGGCGCAGCGACTTCTCAGCAATAATGTCTTCTTCTAGTGGGATTGGATCAATAATGTGTAATTCAGTCATAAAACGAAGGCAATTGAACGTAAATCATGCTATTAGAACCCCATAAGATACTAAAATGAGGCAGGGGTCGTCAAATTTTTGGATATTATGCAGGTATACTTTCGCGAATAGATTCAAGACGGTCACGGCGATTAGTAGCAAATTTGGTAATTCCTGCCCATAGCCATCTCGGGGATAAATGGGCTTCGTCCACAATTTCATCCACTGTACCACCTGTACGCCAACGGTTATCCCAATCCGGTGACAGTGAATATTCTTCAACGATCTTATTTGCCATCCATTTATGCATGAGCCGACGGCCGCCATTTGTGATTACCATGGCGTCGTGCCATTCATTCGGTGCAATAATTGAATTGCGATAAGACTCAGGTTGTTTCTGGAAAAGCACCCAAGAAATAGCAGCGACAATCTTGACATTTGGACCTTCTGTCTTAATTCTGGGCAATAATTCCACGACTGAGTTCGTTGAGCTTGTGCCGCGGACAATTACCAGCCCTTCTATTTTTCTGTCCTTATCATAATCCTTGATGATGTAAGCGCCTTTTGCTGCTTCCAAGTGTGATGCCATGCCAAGTGCTTTTCGATCAGGAATTGTTACCGATGGGCGCGTAAGGTGGAGACCGATTACAGGTATGTCAGTATTGAAAGCTGCCACCAAAGCCGGCGCAACTTCATTATGTTCCCACGGGTGAATATTGACAATATATCCATCAGGAAATAATTGGGTGACACCCGTAGCAAAAATACCAAAGTGCGTACGGCTATCTTCAGCTGTTTCCGGCCCGGAATGGCCCGCTACCCAGATGAGTTTCCCTACTTTCAAATCAGAATCCTGAGCGATTTGGCTGAACAGTCTGATGGGGCCGTATTTCAGATAACTGAAAGAGCCATAAGTGCTCATGGCTCCGTAAAAACCATTGAAATCCTTATAGGTATCTTCACTGAAATTGACTGTCGCCAGACCGGCCATCATTCCCGCATTGGTGAATTCAGTGATGCCTTGGGGCATCAGCGGGCTATCCGTATTGGTCTCTCTATTATACAGGCCGTGATTTTTCTGGCCATTCCAGCCCTTGGCAAACCCTGAAATATTCGTTGAGTCTGCTAAGTCAGCACTCATGGCAATGACCAGCGGCCGGCCGTATTCTTTTTCGGCAAGAGAATTAATATAACTGGCATACTTGGAGAAACCTACTCTGTTTGGTGCCTTTTCTCCCGGTTTTACAAACAGTTCATCGGGTAGAGTATTAATATTAAAAATGTTTTTGTCTTGCGCGGGATTCTTGGCATTGATGCGGCACGTTTTCAATTCATTTGGTACAGAATCTCCAATTTCCATCAACGTATCTGCTAAGTAATCAACCAGTCCCTGGTTGTTTTCCATGACAGAAAAAACTGTATTAAATAATAATTTTGCCTGGTCAACTTGTTCGTTCCAAGATTCAGGTGCCTCTTTTCCAAAACCTTCAAATTCTACATTATACTTTTCAGCAAATTCACCCTTAGTTTTCCAGAATAATTCTGAATTACGTTTGTGGGCAGCACCATGACTGGCGTTATCAAATTTATAGT
>CATMBH010000029.1:0-10116 GCA_950063985.1 uncultured Fidelibacterota bacterium | reverse complement strand
CAGCTGTAAACACAAGCCTTCCAACTGCAGCGCCGGGACCAGCCGGTAAACCCTTGGCTAAAAAGGTGGCCCCTTTTTCACTGTCCGCATCCAACATGGGGTGCAGGAGTTCATCCAATTGGTTCGGTTTGACGCGCATCAATGCTGTTTTCTTATCTATCATGCCCTCATTAGCCATATCCACAGCCATTTTAATAGCAGCGGCTCCATTACGCTTGCCAATACGGGTTTGCAGCATCCACAGGCGGCCATCTTCAATGGTAAATTCAATATCCTGCATGTCTTTGTAATGGGTTTCAAGATTGGTCCTGATACCAGCCAGTTGTTGGTACAGCTCAGGCATGGATGTTTCCAGAGATGGCACATCTTTCGCATCAGGTGTTCTCGTATCTTCGTTCAGGGGGTTGGGGGTTCGAATTCCTGCTACCACATCTTCTCCTTGGGCATTAGCGAGCCATTCGCCAAAAAACATGTTTTCTCCAGTGGCGGGGTTCCGGGTAAACGCCACACCCGTCGCTGAATTTTCTCCTGTATTACCAAACACCATGGCTTGAACGTTGACTGCTGTACCCCATTTATCCGGCAGTTTTTCTATGCGGCGATAATTCACGGCACGTTTGCCCTTCCAGCTGCGCAATACGGCGTTAATCCCGCCCCAAAGCTGATCCATTGGGTCGTCAGGAAATTCACTACCTAAAGTCCTTTTTATTTCTGTTTTGAAGGACACTGATAATGTTTTCCAATCGCCTGCGGCAAGGTCCGTATCTTTTGAATACCCATTTTTTTTCTTAAAATCCTCCAACATAGATTCCAGTTTTTGGCGTATACCGTGCCCTTCGTCCGGCTCGATCCCTGCTGCTTTTTCCATGACCACGTCAGCATACATCATAATGAGACGCCGGTAGGCGTCATAGACAAAGCGTTCGTTATTGGTTTTAGTAACCAGGCCGGGAATAGTTTTGGTGGTAAGCCCTATATTCAATACTGTTTCCATCATGCCGGGCATGGATACCCGGGCGCCGGAACGGATAGAAACAAGTAGAGGATCATTTTCATCACCAAATATTTTGCCCATATCGCCCGCAACTTTTTGTAGAGCTTCTAAAACCTGATCGGCAAGATCCTTCGGGAGATTTTGATTATTATCATAATAATGTGTACATACTGCTGTGCTGATTGTGAATCCCGGCGGAACAGGTAACCCCATATTGCACATTTCAGCCAGGTTGGCGCCTTTACCGCCCAGTTCATTTTTCATAGCGGTAGATCCCTCTGCGTTATCCAACATAAAGGAATAAACGTATTTCATTTAATTAAACGGTTTGTATTGAAAGATAATTTGTAGTGCCGGGAACGCCTACAGGAACACCACCCGTAATAATATACTTTCGTCCTCTTCTGATAACTCTTTTGGCAAGTAGTTTCTGCTCAACAATTGCAGGAATATCCTCCGTGCGTTTGTATTCTTTTATTCTAAAGGGAGAAATGCCCCACACCATTGCCAATTGCCGACATGTGCGTTCCACCGGTGTTAACGCAACCACTCGACCATTGGGACGATACCGCGATATCATTAGAGCCGTGCTGCCGCTGTGGGTCATGGTAACAATACAATCAGCCGAAAGATCTTGAGCAACCTGACATGTGGCATGGCTGATGGCATCAGCTGTACTTTGACGGCCTATGGGTTGGCGCACCGTGTCAAAATCAATTGTGTGTTCGGTTTCCAGGATGACTTTTTTAAGAACCCTAACGACTTCAATGGGGTAGATACCAATGGCCGTCTCTCCGGTAACCATTAACGCATCGGCGCCATCAAAAATAGCATTAGCTATATCACTCACTTCTGCTCGCGTGGGAACAGGCTCATTGACCATAGATTCCAGCATTTGTGTGGCGATAATCACCGGTTTTCCCATTTTGTTGGCTTGTTTAATAATTTTCTTTTGTGCCAGGGGAACCTGCTCAGGGGGCGTTTCTACCCCCAGATCCCCCCTGGCAACCATTACAGCATCAAATTGATTTATTATCGCTTCAAGGTCTTGCAGTGCTTCCCATTTTTCGATCTTGGCTATGATCGGGGTATTTACTTTTGCCCTTTTTAACACTCTGTCTATATCAACTTTATCTTTAGCAGAACGAACAAAAGACAGGGCAATCCAATCTACCTCTTCAGCAATTGCCAGTTTTAAATCTTTTCGATCCTGAGCCGTAAGGGCTGGAAGTTTAAGCGTAATTCCGGGAAAATTGACACCCTTCCCCGTTTCGATCTTTCCGCCGATTGTAGTAATACATTGTAAAAGTGTCTGTGATCCCCTTTGATCAACTTTTAATTGTATGCGACCATCATTTATCTTGATGCTGGCACCTTTTTTTACTCTTGAAAATTTTATTCCCTTGGAAACAACAATTGTATTTTTATTTGCCTGTCCACTGCTACTAATCAGTACAGTTTCTCCTTTTTTAGTTTCAAATCCAGGGACTACTTTGCGTACACGAATCTTTGGACCGGCCAAGTCGGCAATAATGCAGGGCCGCTCACCGTTGGGCATTTCCAGTCGTTTAAGCTGCTGGATGATTTCTTTTTTATCTTCTTGACTGCCGTGCGACATATTCACTCGAAAGGCATTGGTGCCGTTCGTGACCATTTTTTTCAAGATAGACCTCTTTAAACAGGCGGGACCAACCGTTGCAATAATCTTAGTTCTATTGAGAATTAACATATTGAAACTAACTTTTTTTCAAAATGAAGGGGCTTCTTTAATTCACCGAAAACGGCACAGCAAGCTTAAATGGTTTTATGCGGGCATCAAAGGCAGCGCCATCACTGCGAACCATCTGGAATGCACCGTGCATAACTCCAAATTCTGTAGGCAAGGGGCAAAAGCTCGTATATTTAAAAGATTCACCCGCTTTCAAGTTTGGCTGCTTTCCAACCACTCCCGGCCCACGGATTTCTTCTACGTTACCGTTTGAATCTGTAATATGCCAGTAGCGGCTCACAAGCTGGATTTTATCATCTGATTCATTCGTGATGGTAATATGATATGCAAAAAAATAGATGGGTTTTGTGGGATCAGAGCGCTGGGGTAAATATTCGGGTTCAACATTTATCCGTATGCCCTTTGTTTCTGTATTAGACATGGGAGATTTCCGTAATATGACTTATATGTTTTAGGTTATAATTTAGCGCCAATGCGAAATCCTTTTTACAGACTTATTTTAATCATTTCATTTTTAATAAACTTTTGTTTCTCTTCCGGCGGTTCTGATGGTATAACGGCCGCTGAAATAATAGATCATATTCGTTACTTGTCCTCCGATCGTCTTAAGGGGCGGGTTCCGGGAACCCCCGGTTCAAAAAAAGCAATCCGCTACATAGAAAAAGAATGGAAAGCCTCCGGTGTAATTCCCGCGGGTGAAAAGGGCTATCAACAATCTTTTGAATTTACCAGCGGCATTTCTCTATCCGGTTATAATCGTTTTAAAATTAATGAAACACGAAAAACGTTTCGGGTAAAACAGAATTTTATGCCCCTTGGGTTTTCAGGAACCGGTTTGTTTAACGCTTCTGTTGTGTTTGCCGGGTATGGCTTTGGCGCAGAGGACAGTGTTGCTTGGAATGATTATGATGATATCGATGTGGCTGGTAAATGGGTACTGATTTTTCGCGGCAGCCCCGATGGTAGCCAGCCCCACTCCCCATTCGCTGATCACATGCCTCTCCGTAAAAAATATATGACAGCAAGAGATCATAATGCTGCCGGTGTGCTCTTTGTTAACCCTTACGATGATAATGACTTGGAAGAATTGCTTCCTTTACGTTTTAGGCCATCCGCAAGTGCAGGAACAATACCGGCCATCCATATTTCACAGGAGATCGCTCAGCAATTGCTTCCTCAAAATACAACACTCAAAGATCTGCAGGAGAAGTTGGATAATAATCGATCGAGTATATCTTTTGATTTAAATGTCAGTATTTCAGCAACTATTGGTTTAAGAACAAAAAAATCAAGGGGGACAAATATCTTGGGTTTTATCCCTGGAGATGGATCTTCGGATGAAATTATCATTATTGGCGCGCACATGGACCATTTAGGCTACGGTGGGAAAGGCAGCGGTTCCCTGCGGCCGAATGAAAACGCAATCCATAATGGAGCCGATGACAACGCTTCTGGGATAGCGGGTTTGATTGAACTGGCCGAAAAACTGGCAAACAACCCAAGGCCTCTAAAAAGAGATGTGCTTTTCGTTGCTTTCGATGCTGAAGAAAAAGGGCTACTGGGATCAAAACACTTTGTCAATAACAGTGTTATCAATTTAGAAAACGTGGCAGCAATGCTTAACATGGATATGATCGGACGCCTAAAAGATTCATCGCTTACTGTTGGTGGAACAGGAACCTCTCCCCTGTTTGAACCGTTGCTGGATTCACTACAAAACGTCCATAAATTAAAAATTTCCTATAGCAAGGAAGGTTTTGGCCCCAGTGATCACAGCAGTTTCTACATTATGGATATTCCAGTATTATTCTTTTTCACTGGTCCCCATGAAGACTATCACAGGCCCAGCGACGACTGGGAAAAAATTAACTCCGTCGGGGAACAGAAAATTCTTGAACTTATTTACGATGTTATTGTCTATATCGGAGCCCACGATAAAAAACCTGTTTTTACAACCGCCGGGCCCCGGGAGCGGCCTCAGGGCCGCAGGAGGTTTAATGTTACTTTTGGAATTATTCCATCATATGCCAGCGGTGGGCCGGGGTTGACGATCGACGGTGTGCGGCCCGGGGGGCCGGCCGATGCCGCGGGAGTGCAAGCGGGTGATATTATAATAGAAATTGATGGTAAAGACGTTCAAGACATTTATGATTATATGCACCGCCTGGAGGAACTTAAAAAAGGCCAGGAGGTGGCTGTAATAGTTAAGCGTGGGGAGGACGCACTAAAGTTAATTGTTTCCCCTTGAATATAATAATTGGTTGCTTGTTTTAATCTCCTAAAATAGAAAATTTAAAGCTAGATATTTCAGGTGGGGCGTGTTCCCTTAATATCGCCTATTTTAATATCCAATTGCTACTATTGGTGAGAAGAATTTATTTTCATAAAACTGATACTATTTCGAAGTTCCTTCCTTAATTCTAAAATTGCCTTTACATAATTGTCTGCATGATTATAGGCAAACACCGCTTTGTAAATTTTTTCCTGATCTTTCTTTTCTAAATCCATATCCGTATCCTGTGTAACGGGATAACCATTCGCCACCAAATAATTAGCAATGCTGGCCATAACATCCGGCCAGGCATATGCTTGTCGCACACCATCTTTATCAAAATCAACGGCAAAATTATTAAAACTGGAGGGAATGAACTGTCCATATCCAAACGCGCCGGCATAGGAACCATACACACTGTGGGGCGGCACATTGTCTTTATAACAATATGTCAGGAATTCTACCATTTCCTTTCGGGCCCAGCTGGCCCGCCGAGGCATGACAGCAATCTGCGTATAAAGGGAATTAAATACAGTAAATTCTTTATGGTGGCTGCCGTAATTGCTTTCCACGCCGATGATGCTCAATATTAAATAGGGCTCCACGCCATAATGGCTGGCAGCTTTTTGGAGATCCTCCTGGTGTTCATTATAAAAAACAGTGCCCTTTTTTATGCGCGCTCCTGTTACAAAGAGCTTTTTGTATTCTGCCCAGGTTTTTTCTTCATACGGCCGGGCAAAACGTTCAGGGATATCAGTATGAATTTGAATGCTGTCGTTTGAGAATGCTTTCCTTAGAAAATAATCCGGAATACCGCTTTCAATAGCGGCTAATTTTATTTCTTCATAAACAGGATCCACTTTGACAGCAGAAGACGAATCCGTGGCATATACAAAAGCAAGCAGAATATATAAAATGATTGCTCGTTTCATCAGTCTACCCATTCGCATATAAAAATGTTCGTGTCGCCGTGCTTGGCCTGATTACGGTTTGAGGCAAAAACTAAATACTTACCATCGTGACTAAACATGGGAAAACCGTCAAAGCCGTCAAAATATGTAATGCGCTCAAGATTATTCCCTTTTTCATCAATGGCGTAAAGGTCAAAGTTTCGCATTTTTGGATCATTCATGTTAGATGAGAAAATAATGCGTTTATCATCAGAAAAAAAGAAGGGCCCAAAATTTGCTGCACTGTTATTTGTTATTTGCTGTTTGTTGCTCCCGTCTGCATTCATTATCCGTATCTGCAGCGCCATGGGTCTGATGGTATTTGTTTTCAACAAATACTTGTAATCGGCTATTTCTTCATCTGTTTCAGGATAATAAGCCCGCCAGACAATTTTAGTTCCATCGTGACTAAAAAACGGTCCGCCGTCATAGCCTAACCTGTCCGTCAGCTGTGTTTTTCCAGAACCATTTGGGTTCATGGTCCATACTTCTAAATCTCCACTGGATTGAGAAGTATACACTATTTTTCTGCCGTCAAATGCATAGGTTGCTTCAGCATCATAGCCATAGGCATAGGTAAGCCTTTCCAGTCCTGTGCCATTGATATTCGTGCGAAACACATCATAATCCGGATACAGTTTCCAAATATAGCCCGAGCTATGATCTGGCTTTGGTGGGCATTCTTTGCCTCCCAAATGAGTTGAGGCATAGATTATTTTGTTATCATCAGGGTATTGAAAATAGCTACATGTTGTCACTCCTTCTCCCGTTGATACGCGCTCTGTTTGGCCGCTGGCAATATCCATTATATATATCTGGTCACACAGTTTTTCTCCATCGTGGGACTGGTAAATCAATTTTGTTCCATCTGCGCTGAAATATGCTTCAGCATTTTCACCCGCAAAGGTCAATTGACGCATTTGGTTAAAATGTGTTTCTCCTTTATATATAAGCCCCTCCTCGGCCGCCAATAAGCTCATTATGAATGAGCCTATAATTATTTTATAACTCATTTTTCCTGGCATATTGTTCAATCCGCTTATCTCCTTTGACTATGCCGTGAGTTTTTTCTGGCAATAGCGCTGCTAATCTGCATATTATATTTTCACCGATGATTTTTATTTTCTCCTCTCTGTCTATATTGCCCACAATACCTTCATAAGGTAAAAATGGTTTTCCAATCTGAACTTTTACATTTGGGCGCATTCCTCTCAACCAATTCGACCACACATGCTTAAGACCATATATACTTACAGGTAAAACGCGTGTATTTTCAAGCGTAGATAAATAAACAATACCTCTTTTTGCGGCTCGTAATTTCCTGTCTGTGGATGTTCCTTCAGGCATAATTCCAAGTATGTTGTTGGATTGTAACACTGCTTTGGCTTTTTTAATAGTAGAAGGGGACAGTTTGACTCTGTTCACCGGAATGAAACCATACAACCATGCAGCCCATTTAAAATACCAGCTTATTACTTGATCGCTTGCAGCCAAGAATGTAATTGGGCGCTGTAACGCGTATACAACAAAGAATCCATCAACCAAACTAAAATGATTTGCGGCTATGATATACGGTCCTTTATTTGGAATATTGTGCTTACCCTTTACTTTTGTTTTAGCCAAAACTATGCCAAGAAAGAGTGCGCCATACGTCAACAAATAACGCATCCACTCAGGGCGGGGAATATATAAATCCAGTTCTGTGCGTGCGCTCATAGTTAAAATTGGGTAGATACAGAATACGAAAATAAAACAAAAGGGGGTCAAAAGAGACCCCCTTTTATTTCTGTTTTAACCTTTGCTGATAAACGTGGAGCTAGAAGGGAAGATCGTCATCGTCTCCGCCAGCATCCACCGGAGCTGCGCTCTTGTTTTCACCTTTACGGCCCAGCATGGTAAATCTGTCGCCCAGAACTTCTGTCGTATAGCGGGTCATGCCATCCTTATCTTCCCATGAGCGGGTACGGATACGTCCTTCCACATACGTCAGCTGTCCTTTTTTCATATACTCACTGGCTGTTTCTGCTGCTTTACCAAAAAGCACTATGCGGTGCCATTCGGTGCGGTCTTCATATTCACCGTCTTTGTTTTTCCAGGATTCGTTGGTTGCCATGTTGAAGGTTGTTACCGCCACGCCCGATGGCGTAAAACGGCTTTCCGGGTCTGCGCCCAGATGACCAACTAATACTACTTTGTTTACGCTACCTTTTTGCATAACCACTCTCCTTTCGTGTTCTGTTATACTTTAAAGCGATACTCTTATCCGCGCTTTTTTACTCGCGCATTATTATTGTACAACCGGATTTTATTATGTGTCAAGAATTTTTTTATCATTAGCTAGACATAAAAAAAAATAGGGGCCCCGGGGCCCCTATAATTTTGTACTTTTTTCAGGATTTATTTGAGCAGCACCAGTTTTTCCATGGCAATATAGCTGCCGGCATGCAGTTTATACATATACATGCCTGTCGGCAGTTCTTCTCCTAAATCACTTCTGCCGTCCCATTGTGCTATGTGATAACCGGGTTCTACGGCACCGTGAAAAAGCGTCCGTACGCGCTGGCCCAGTATATTATATATATCCATCCGGGCAAAACTCAATTCCGGAATATCAAACCGTATGTTGGTTACGGGATTGAAGGGGTTTGGATAGTTCTGGTGTAATGCAAACACGCCGGGTATTCCATCGGGCGGGTCAACGCCCGATTCCCCGACTTGTATGCTGAGATCTATGTTCACCTCATATGCGGGGCTTCCATCAGCCCGTGTTGCCGTCATCACGGCTGTTTCTGAAGCGCTAAAACCGTCGCTCACGCCATACATCCCCACGGTTATATCAATTGTTTCACCAGACCCAATGGTGCTTTCAACTGGAGTTAAAGTCAGCCATGAATAATTATCGCCAACCTTCACGGCAACATTATCCACTCCAATACCATACCCCCAATGACCGCCGCAGTCATTGTAGCGGACAGCAACCTGCAAGATCTGGTTTCCTGTTGTGTATGGTGTCACATTATATAACAGCTTTTGCCAGCCGGCGTACATATTTGCATAACTGCTGTCTAACATCATCCATGCATTCCCGCCGTCTGTGGAAATCCATAAGGAAGAATGGTCAACATAAAAACCATCATCAATATCAAATGTGCCGCAGGGGCCGCCCAACTGGGGGTAAAAGATATCCAGCATAAAGTATATTTTTTCGTCACCATTGATGAAAATCAGGTTTGATGTAAGATACGAGTTTATAGGAATACTATCTGGCCCCGCTACGTCATCATTATAATAGGCAAACAGGCCTTCTGACTCGGGATAGATCAAATATATGGAGCTGGCGCCCGTAGAGTCGCTGATAGCCCATAAAACGTCGGGATCATACATCTCTCCCCAGAGACCAATGTCAAAGTTTTCGCTCATTAGTGCTGTGGCAACTTCCAGGTTGGCTACCTCCATACTGAAAATAGAATAGTCCAGACTTTCTTCTTCATTATTCGTAACAGAAATGGTTTCTGTTACTAGTTCACCGACCCCTACAGTAACGTCTATATCAACTGGTGTTACAATAAAGGGATCCGATGGCGATGTACACGCATTAAAGCACGTATCTGATTCACCTTCTGCATAAACAGCTGTAACTGTATAACAATATTCCTGGAAATTGGTTAATCCTGTAACAGTGTATTCATTGGTTGTTATATTATCTATAAAGGCGCCATCTTGATAAACATTATAGCTCTGGAAGGTGCCGCAGGGGCTTGTGCGGGCTGAACTATTGTGCGCTGTATGTAACGGGGCAGCAAAAAACTCTGTTTTATAATGCATCCCCTTTTCTTTTTTACCTGTAGTCATTATTCTGCCTACGACGCGGTCAAGAGTTGCTGGAACTGAACGACCGCCCGTTCCGCCCCAAACGCGGACATTGTCTACAAACCACGCTTCGCCGTATCCAACCGAGTCAAAATAGCGGAATGCGATATGTACCACTTGACCAGCATAGCTGGAACAATCTACTGTTCTTGTAACAATGTCGCTCAATGCTCCTGTTTCCGTATATAGGTCTCCTGG
Organism: uncultured Fidelibacterota bacterium; assembly: GCA_950063985.1. Lineage (GTDB taxonomy): Bacteria > Fidelibacterota > Marinisomatia > Marinisomatales > TCS55 > UBA2126. The sequence continues at coordinate 103 of CATMBH010000029.1, read as the reverse complement.
CCTGGATACGGCAATTTGAGTCCACGTTGCGCCGCTGTCTGTCGATATTTCCACCATATTGGAATCATTGGCGTCTATAGACCAGGTATAGCCCTCAGTATAT
>CATMBH010000028.1:0-10298 GCA_950063985.1 uncultured Fidelibacterota bacterium | reverse complement strand
AGGAACGGGTGAAGTGGTTATCGTCAGTTTGGGCCCGGACCGCTGTCAGAAAGCTATTCGTGAAGCACTTGCCAAAGGCGCAGACCGCGCTATTCATATCAAAGAAGATGCTCCTTATAATACGGATCCTTATGCAATCGCTTCAGCGTTGGCCAATACGATAAAGGATGAGGGATTTAATTTGGTTCTTTCCGGCCTGCAATCCGATGATCTTGGTTTTGGCCAAACAGGTGTTATTTTAGGTGAACTTCTTGGAATGACAACGGCAACTCTTGTGGTTGGAACGGAAGTACAAGATGGGAAGATCAGAGTAAAACGAGAGTTGGAAGCTGGCTGGTTTCAGTGGCAAACCATGGATCTGCCGGCCAGCCTGGCAATTCAATCCGGTTTGAATACACCCCGCTATCCAACTTTGAAAGGCATTATGACCGCCAAGAAAAAAGAAATAAAAGAATTATCCTTTGCTGATATATGTGCTGTGGATGAACTGCAATCATTTAATGGGTTGTCTGTACAACACGCAGAGAAACAAACAGAAATGATCGCAGGTAGTGTTGACCAGATCGTTGCAAGATTGGTGGACGTTTTGAAAAATGAGATACGGATCAATTAGGACGGTATGATGGATATATTAGTTGTATTAGAAGATAAGAGTGGCAACATTCATCGTATGAGCCAGGAGGCGATTGCCGGTGCTCAACAAATTGGCGGAGAATGTGGCTTAAGTATTGGTGTTTTAGCACTAGGGGAAAACGCTCCTGCACTTGCTGAACAAGCATCCCAATATGCTGTGGAAGAAATTCTATCTCTGGAAAATAAATATTTATTTAATTACACTGCTGATGGATTTGCAGCAGCAGTTGCACAAGTCGTTTCGAGTGAAAACCCAAAATATGTATTCTTTGGTCATACCTATCAAATTCGAGACTATGTACCAAGAGTGAGCGCCAAATTGAAAAGACCATTTCTGAACGATATTGTATCATATTCTGTTCAAGGAGGTAAACCTGTTTTTAGTAAACAAGCCTTTAATGCTAAACTAGTAACAGCTCTACAGCTAATTGATGATAGTCCCTGCATTGTTAGTTTTCAATCTGCTGCATTTTCATCCGATACTATTCAAAGCGGTTTGGCCAGTGTCCGCTCAGTAACAGTTAATATTGATGCTGGGTCAATCAAGACTGTGCCGGAAGATCCTTTCCAAGAAACCGCAGGCGGAGTAGACCTCTCTAGCGCAGATTTAATTGTAAGCATTGGCCGTGGAATCAGTAAAGAAGAAAATATTTCCATCGCCCAGGCATTGGCCAAGGCAATGGGCGCTGAGATTGCTTCATCACGACCAGTCGTAGATTCCGGTTGGTTACCGCCCCATCATCAAGTGGGCAGTTCTGGGCAAACAGTCGCTCCAAAACTCTATTTAGCTTTGGGGATTTCAGGGGCTATCCAGCATGTAGTTGGCATGAAAGGATCTAAAAACATTGTCGTCATAAATAAAGATCCGGATGCACCATTGTTTGAAATAGCGGATTATGGTGTTGTAGGCGATCTGTTGGAGATTGTACCTAAATTGACTGAAGCAATTCAGGCATTTAAAAACTGATGGCAGAACGAGAAGTTCTGGATCTGGATGTCCTTTTTGTGGGAGCTGGACCTGCCAGTCTCGCAGGGGCGATTCACCTAAAAAGACTACTGCGTGAATCCGGCCAGGAAGCCAATGTGGCTGTCTTGGAAAAAGCTTCCGAAGTCGGTGCCCATTCCTTGTCCGGGGCCATTGTTGATCCCCGTGCATTGAGGGAACTATTCCCCAATTATAATGATGCTGATTTTCCTTTCGAAGCAGAGGTTACAGAAGAACATCTTTATTATTTAACAGCAACTAAGAAAATACCTTTTCCGTTTGTACCGCCACCCATGAGCCACCACAATTGTTTTGTAACCTCGCTGGGAAAGCTCACCCGCTGGCTGGGTGGAATTTGCGAAGATGAAGGAGTGGATATTTTCTGCGGTTTTGCCGGGACAGAACTGCTATATGATGGGGATCAGGTAATTGGTGTGCGCACTGGTGATCGAGGTATCGATAAAAATGGGGAGAAAAAAACCCAATTTGAACCGGGGGCAGACATTCACGCTAAGGTCGTTATTTTAGGCGAAGGAACCCGGGGTAGCCTGACTAAAAAACTCATCAACCGGCACGAACTTATGCAAGAACGGAACCCACAGGTCTGGGCCGTTGGCGTAAAAGAACTTTGGCGGATGCCAGCGGGAACTGTCCCGCCTGGATATGTGACACATACCATGGGCTTTCCTTTGGGTCATGACATTTTCGGCGGCGCCTTCCTGTATGGCATGCAAAACGATATCTGGGACCTGGGCCTGGTGGTTGGCTTGGATTATAAGAACCCCGCAGTGGATTCCCATCATGAGCTCCAGCGCCTGAAAAATCACCCATGGATTCGTTCATTACTGTCAGCGGGACAAATGATTGCTTATGGTGCTAAATCATTACCGGAAGGTGGTTGGTATTCTATTCCAAGGTTAGCGGTGGATGGTGCATTACTTATTGGAGATTCGGCGGGCTTTATGAACGGTCAGAGGCTGAAAGGTATCCATTTGGCCATGAAATCAGGGATGCTTGCGGCGGAAACAACTGCTGAGGCATTGTCTACGGGAAATTTTACTGCAACACAACTGGCAGATTATGAGTCACGGGTGGAATCCAGCTGGATCAGGGACGAGCTGTGGAAAGTACGGAATTTTCACCAGGGATTTGACCGTGGTCTGTTAGGCGGGTTGGTAAATGCGGGAATGGGACTTTTGACGGGCGGTCGCGGCTGGGGGTTTAAAAACCGCTTATTCTCAGAAGCCGGTCATAAGAAGATGAAAAAGATCGTAGAAAAAAACCGTTACAAAGATCTGCAATTTGATGGAACATACTTATTTGATAAGGTAACGGATGTCTATTATTCTGCTACCGCTCATGAAGAAAACCAAGTGCCCCATCTACATATCAATGATCAGAACGTATGCACCACAAAATGTGCTGAAGAGTATGGGAATCCCTGTGTGAAATTCTGTCCGGCAGATGTTTATGAAATGGTACCTGATGGCGACGGCCAGAGGCTCCAAATTAATTTTTCTAACTGTGTACACTGTAAAACTTGTGATATTATGGATCCCTATCAGATTATTGACTGGGTCCCACCTGAAGGTGGTGACGGTCCCGTTTGGGTTAATTTATAGGGAAGTTACCAAGGCTGATTCAGTAGTCATAAAAGTGGCGGATTCCAATACTGCCTAGGATTCAATTCAATGTCGAATCATTTTTATTTTCCTTTTGAAAAGGACTTTGATTATTACTCGCCGGAAATCCTGAATGGATTGAGCGAGTATGAAAAATACCAGCTTTCTTTTCATCCCGAGCGCCCAAAGTATCTCGACTATTTAATCATATTTGACAATGTTAAAGAATGCCTGGCAAGTGATCCATTTGGATCATGTTTAATCCAGACTCATCGGGCGGAATTCAAAAACATCAAACTCATGCTTATCGGTCAGCAGAGTGGGCCGTCTTCCAATTATAATGATATCCGTGAATCCATGGCTACGCCGGGGACGCTTGAGAAATGGAACCACGGTATGGCTACACCGGAGTCGTATGAACGGGCAGCTGCTGCAGTGCAACTGGCAAATAAAGAGGATAGGATTGTTATCACATTTCTGGATACACCGGGTGCTGACCCGACAGAAGAAGCAGAAGAGGGCGGCATTGCCTGGCGGATTGGCAATACTATTCAGGCTTTGGCAGAAGCAAAGCGGCCAACGTTATCGATCATTATAAACAGAGGCTGCAGCGGCGGTGCTATTGCATTGTCAGGCTGCGACATTGTTTTGGCCATGGAATATTCCACGTATCTCGTTATTTCTCCAGAAGCGGCATCGTCTATTTTATTTCACACCCGGCAGGAAGCCAACCGCGCGGCCGAAGCCATGTGGATCACATCCAAAGAAGGAAAAAAAGTGGGCATCGTGGATGAACTCATCCCTGAAGTTGCCGGTCCTGCTCATCAATTTCCAAAAGAAGCAAAAGATGCAATACAAGCTTCTTTAGAGAAATGGCTCCCTAAACTGCATAATGTAAAAGATGCAGATGTATTTAATAATCGGATTAGGCGCTGGAAAAATATTGGCCATTGGAGTGCAACAACTAAGCAAGCCATTTTAAGCTTCAAATCTATTAAATCTCGAATTCCCACACCTCAGAAAAGCGGATATATTAAACGACACATTGGTTGCAGGACTGCTGCAGGAAAAAGAATTTTCGATCCCCAAAACTATAATTCTTTATTTGAAAATGATTTTGTATGTCCGGATTGCTTTCACTGCTACTCACGTCTTTCAGCCTGGGATTATATCCATTATGCCCTGGATGAAAATTCGTTTATTGAACATGAAGAAACAAAATTTTTGGTCGATAAAGACATTCTAGGTTTTCCTGACTATCCTGAAAAACTAAAAGAGACGCAAGCCAAAACCGGGCTTGCTTCAGCTATGATTACTGGCGATGGAAAAGTAAATGGTCTACTGGTAGTTTATTGCGGAACGGATTTTGGTTTTTTGGGCGGATCATATTGCATGTCATCTGCTGAGAAGATCTGGCGTGCGGCAGAATTTGCCATTGATAAAAAAGTTCCTATAATTCTTCAAGCCGCAGGTGGTGGCGCCCGCATGCAAGAAGGATGTTCTTCAATGGTTGGTATTCCAAAAGCTCACGTGGCCTTAACGCGAGTAGAGCGGGCAGGGCTTAAAGTCATTACACTTATCACCGATCCAACCCTTGGTGGAGTGGCTATTGGTTATGCTTCGCGAGGAATTCGACTATTTGAAGAACACGCTGGTAATATCGGCTTTTCAGGCAAGCGGGTCATTGAACAATATACAGGTCACAAAACCAGCCGTGATTTTCAAACCACAGAATGGCTTAAGGAACATGGCCATATGGAAAATTCATTCAAATTGAAAACACTGCGAAAAACCTTGGCGGATTTAATCAAAGAATAAAGCAAGTGCAACAGAACCTTCCAAAGGTTGAAACCTTTAGAAGGTTAGGTGAATATTCAGTCCAAATGGACTAATTCAATACCGGCTTCACTGGCGTGCTTCAGGATACGCTCATCGCGATAGAATTCTTCGTAGTAAATAGTATTGATTCCAGCATTGGCGATGATCTTAAAACAATTATAACAGGGAGAAACTGTTACAAAGATTTCTGCTTCATCCACGCGGGCGCCGTTTTTGGCCGCCTGGGCAATAGCGTTGGCTTCGGCATGGGTGGTACGAACGCAGTGACCATCCACCATTTCGTGCCCTGCTTCATCACAGTGCGGTAACCCTTTGATGCTGCCGTTGTATCCGGTTGATAAAATATTTTTATCACGCACAATGACTGCTCCCACACTTTTACGATCACAAGTTGAGCGAGTTGCTACTTCTTTGGCAATGTTCATAAAGTAGGCTTCCCAGCTTACTCGTTCAGACATATTCAATCTCAATCTCGAACAAATATTTTCACAGCAGACCGCAACTCACCAAAATAAATCCGATCTACAAATTGAGCCAATTGCGCGGTGAGTATAAGATACGCCCAGGTTGGAACTGGAACTTCTGAACACCCCCTGACTAATACACGATCACCTTTATATTGTGACCAATCTATCTCAGTAACTTGTTTGCGAAACGATTTTTCCTTTAAAATCCCGCCATCGAGAAAATCATCCATGCTGATTGTGGTCACTTTAATAACCCTCTGAGATCACTATGGCTATTTGTTTTTAACCTTATCCACCGACATATACACCGGTTTTTTTTCACCCATGAAATAATGATAATTCAGGATGGCATAACCTTCATTATTCCGCGTAGGACAGGTTGAGCAGCTGGAAGACCCATCTGCACGATGGCGCAATAACTCCAAAAGTTTATCATCTGATTCCTTTGCGCCGGCCACCAGATCTTCGTCTGTTTCCACGTACCAGCGCATGGTAATCAAGTATTTAAAGTGTTTATCTTCGTTGTTGTTTTTAACCATAAAGTCCTCTGGTTTCTGATAAATGGTTTGCTTCCGCCTAGGCGCGGACGCTCATAAACTTAACTGTTTTCACTATACTTTCACAAAGACGATCTAAATCCGCTTTTGTATTGTACAGATATAAACTTGCTCGGCCTGTGGCCGCTACCCCAAGCTCCTTCATGATCGGTTGGGCGCAGTGGTGTCCGGCACGGATGGCGATACCATCATTGTCCAGGAATTGTGCAAGATCATGGGGATGAATATTTTCTACATTAAAGCTGATGACGGCACCGCGGTCAGGGGCAGAACCATAAACTTTAACTTCCGATATGGCACCGATTTTTTCCAATGCATAGTTCTTTAATTCTTGTTCATGGTTATGAATTTGATCCATACCAATTGAATTGATATAATCAATAGCCGCTCCCAAGCCGATGGCTTGGGCGATATTGGGTGTTCCCGCTTCGAACTTCCACGGGACATCATTCCATGTGGAATTGTTTAATGATACGGTACGAATCATTTCACCGCCGCCCATAAAAGGAGACATCTCTTCCAAAATTTCCTGTTTTCCATACAGAACTCCCACACCGGTTGGGCCCAGCATTTTATGTCCAGAAAAAGCCAGGAAGTCACAATCTAAACCTTTTACATCTACAGTTTGATGGGGCACACTCTGGGCTGCGTCCACTAACGCAACAGCGCCCACGTTGTGAGCCATTTTTATCATGTCCTTAATTGGATTAACTGTCCCAAAAACATTGGACTGCTGGATAACCGCCACCAGTTTTGTTTTGCGAGTAAACCATTTGTCAGGATTAGAAAGATTAAGTGTACCATCTTCATTAAAGGGAATGTGTTTTAATACAGCACCGGTTTCTTTCGCGCAAAGCTGCCAAGGGACAAGGTTGCTGTGGTGTTCCATGGCGGTGAGAAGGATTTCATCACCTGCTTTCAGATTTTTTCGCCCCCAGGCATAGGCGACCAAATTGATGGCTTCTGTAGTTCCACGAGTAAAAATAATGGAGTTGGAATCGGTATTTAAAAGATCAGCTGTTTTTTTTCGAGCGCTTTCGTATTTAATTGTCGCTTGTTCTCCTATACTATATATGGAGCGGTGCACATTAGCGCTGTATTTGGTATAGTAGCCATCAACTGCATCAATTACAGTTTGTGGCTTTAATGTAGTTGCAGAGCTGTCTAAATAAACAAAATTATCAGCCTGTTCTGTGAAGATAGGAAAACCTTCACGAATTTTTTTTACATCAAGCATGGAATATTAAAGCAGGCCTAATTGCAGTCGGGCAGCTTCGGTCATCATACCCTGACCCCAGGGCGGATCCCAAACCAGATTGACCTTTACTTCAGAAACACCGGGGATGCCCATGATCTTTTGTTCCACTTCCTGTTGCAGGATCGGACCCATACCACAACCCGGAGCTGTAAGAGTCATGGAAACATCAACCACTATCCCCCCTGATTCTGTTTCAGCAAAATCACAGGAATATATCAAACCAAGATCCACGATATTAACAGGGATTTCCGGGTCATAACAGGTTTTCATCGCATCCCAGACAGCCCGTTCATCAACGTCTTGACCATTTTGTAATTTACCTTTTTCTTCATCGATCAGTTTTTTGCCAATGGCATCGGCATCAGCGCCTTCGATACGATAAAGGTTACCATTCACGGCGACAGTATAACTGCCGCCAAGAGATTGTGTGATAATGCCGCGTTCACCGACAATGATCTTTCCTTTCGTTCCGGATGGGATCATGGTGGCTTTGCAATCACGGGTAAATGTGATGACTTCTTCTGTGCTTGTACTATTTATCATATTGTTTCTGTCGTGGTTAATTCTGAATTACCATGAAGGGCATTGTTCATTGTGTGCCAGCTCAATACAGCACATTTCACCCGGGAAGGAAATTTGTGAACACCGGCAAGAACAACAAGTTTGCCGATATCTCCATTCGTTTCTCCAGTGGTGATCATGGTATGGAACTGCTCAAATAATGTTTCTGCTTCTGGAACCATTTTTCCTTTAATAAGTGTTGTCATTATGGATGCGGACGCTTTGGAAATGGCGCATCCTGATCCTTTAAAACTCACATCGAAAATTTGATCATTTTCCAAATGCAAAAATAAAGTTATCTCATCACCGCAGAGTGGATTGTGGCCTTCAGCTATGGCAGTGGCATTGTCCATTTCCCTAAAATTCTGGGGATTCCGATTATGATCCAGGATCAATTGTTGGTATAGATCTCTCAAATCATCCATTTTCTAAACTTTCCAGCCACGAAGTAAGTTTTTTATTTAAATATGCTGCTGTGCCTTCGTCTTTAATATTTGCTAAAATTTCAGCAGCAAAACCTTCCACCATGAGTCGTTGGGCAAAAGCTGTTTCAATTCCTCTTGAACGTAAATAATAAAGAGCATCTTCACTTAATTGTCCAGTACTTGAACCATGGGTACAGCGTACATCATCGGTATAGATCTCCAATTGAGGATTGGAATGCATGCTTGCATTTTTACTCAATAATAAATTTTTATTGGACTGACTTGAGTCTGTTTTGTGGCTTTTTTCACGGACCACAATCTTTCCGTTAAAAACTCCACTGGCTTTATCATCCAGAATATATTTAAAGAATTGACTGCTGTTGCAATGAGGTTGCTTATGGTCAACGATCACTCGTATATCCATATGCTGGTTATCTTTCATTAACGAAAGCCCATTTAGTTTTGCAGTGGCATTCCTGCCATAAAAATTGATTCTGATATCGCCGCGATATAATTCAGTCCCCTGGTTAAATATAGTTGAATTCAATATTGCATCTTTTTGTAAGTGATATTCCATGTTGCCAACATGATAACTAGTATCTTCCTGAATACGATTGTGGTTAAGGATACTGTTTTCACTCAATTCTGATATAGTGACACAATTATTCCAATAAAGAGATGGGGTATCACCTTTATAATGTTCAATGAATTCAGCCGAACTGTTTTTACCCATTCTGATGAGCAAACGCGGATGATTCATAATATTATCTTTAAGTCCAGTCGTAATGAACTGATAATGAATGGGCCTACTTAACTGAACTTGGTCAGCTATATCAATGGCAAGTCCGCTATTCATCAACGAAGTATTCAATGCTACAAATGGATTTTCTTCGGCATTTAAGAAATCAGTCAATTCATCATCCATGAAAACATCGAGGAGTGTGCGAATGGTAACACCGTCAGGAACGTTGGATCTATCTTGTTGAAAGTGCCCATTCAAGATGATGATCGAATAACAATCTTTAAATGGCTCGACTGGATAGTCCAAAGCTGGCTGCAAGTCTTCAGCTGTGGTCATTCTAAAATGAGATTTGTGGAAAAGAGAAAAGTCCGTGAATTGCCAGTCTTCCCATTTCTTGGTGGGAAAACCCAATTCAGTAAATCGACTGAAAGCTTTGCTTCGTAAGGCTGAAAGCTCTTTAGGCTCAGCAGACCCATTGGCCTGTAATGACTCTAATTCTGATCGATAATGCTGCATTAGTTTTCCAGCCAGGAATATCCTTTTGCTTCCAGTTCATAAACCAATTCAATATCGCCGGTTTTGACGATCTGCCCATCAATCATGACATGGACCATATCCGGTTTCATGTAGTCCAACAACCGTTGATAGTGGGTGATGGCCAGGATCGCGCGATCACCATTTCGATATTCATTTATACCATTGGCAATAACTTTCATTGCATCGATGTCCAGTCCGGAATCGGTCTCGTCTAAAATGGCAAATATTGGCTCAAGAGTTAATAACTGTAGAATTTCATTCCGTTTTTTCTCACCCCCGGAAAAACCATCATTCACTGCTCGACTTAAATAACTTTCATCCATCTCCACCTGCTTGATCTTCGCTTTGATGAGGGTAAGAAAATCCATGGCATCCAATTCAGCTTCACCCTTGTTTTTACGACGAGCATTCAGCGCAGCCTTTAAGAAATACATATTGTTGACTCCAGGAATTACCACAGGATATTGAAAGGACATGAAGATCCCATCCAAAGCACGTTCTTCCGGAGTTTTATCCAAAATGCTTTCGCCGTTAAAGAGAATATCACCTTCAATTTCATAACCGTCCTTACCGGTAATGACATGGGCTAAGGTGCTTTTGCCCGAACCGTTGCGTCCCATGAGGGCATGGAGTTCACCTGCCTTTATTGTGAGATCAACACCTTTAATAATT
>CATMBH010000027.1:0-10442 GCA_950063985.1 uncultured Fidelibacterota bacterium | reverse complement strand
TCGTAGAAAAGGTCCGCGTGAATCCTGGGAATTACGCCGATAAGAAAAAATTTGAGATCCTGGAATACACCGATGCCCAATACAACGCAGAATTGGAGCGCATCCGGGAACGCTTTCTGCCCCTGGTAAAGATCTGCAAGGAAGAAGGTACGGCCATGCGCATCGGCACCAATCACGGCTCTCTCTCGGATCGCATCATGAACCGCTACGGCGATACTCCCCTGGGTATGGTGGAGTCAGCTATGGAATTTACCCGTATTTGCATCGATGAAAATTATCACGAAATCATTTTTTCCATGAAGGCCAGTAATCCACAGGTTATGATCCAGGCCTACCGCCTCCTGGTGGCTACCATGATGAAAGAGGGCATGGATTATCCACTGCACCTGGGTGTGACGGAAGCCGGTGAAGGTGAGGACGGCCGTATCAAATCCGCTGTAGGAATTGGCGCTCTTTTGGAAGATGGACTAGGCGATACGATCCGTGTGTCTCTCACGGAAGAGCCGGAAGCGGAAATTCCAGTAGCCAAAGCATTGGTGGATCGATATTCATCCGATCGGTCAACTCAATTACCCGAAATTGCAGATCCGCCATTTCATCCCTATGAATATGAAAAACGGCAATCTGTAAACGTTAATAATGTAGGCGGGAAGGAAGTCCCTAGGGTTATCATTGATTTGAGTGATCTGGAAATTATCACACCAGCGTACCTGAAGCATTGTGGTCATTATTATAATGAAGAGTTAGATAAGTGGACCACCGCAGATGCGGCAGCTGACTTTATATATATCGGTAACAAGTCTATAGATTTTGATCTACCAGGAATGGTCAGCGTTATTCAGGATAGTGCATCATGGAGTATCGCTCCACAAACATATCCATTGTTTAAAGGTACTAATAAAGCTAACACTTCCACTGATCTGAATTTTGTACTGTGTTCATTAGGAGATTTGGACGAGACATTTATAAATGCACTTCCGGCTAATTCAGTTTTGGTGCTTGAAGCGAAAACAGATCATGCCATGGCTGAAATGCGCGCTGCATTTTTCAATCTGGGTACTGATTTGCCGGTCATAATGAAACGAGACTTTAGTGAACTGGATCGAGAACACTGCCGCTTGTATGCTTCCACTGACTTCGGTGGTTTGCTCATTGATGGCTTTGGAGATGGTATCTGGCTGAACTCAAACCAAGATAAAAATTTTATCAATCAAACAGCTTTTGGCATTTTACAGGCTACCCGCACGCGTATTTCCAAAACGGAGTATATTTCCTGTCCATCCTGCGGTCGGACACTTTTCGATCTCCAGGAAACAACAGCAATGATCCGCAACCGCACCGATCATTTAAAAGGACTCAAGATCGGCATCATGGGCTGTATAGTGAATGGCCCCGGTGAAATGGCTGATGCCGACTATGGCTATGTGGGCAGTGGCAAGGGTGTCATTTCATTATATAAAGGAAAAGAAGTTGTGCGTAAAAATATCCCTGCTGAAAATGCTGTAAGTGAATTAATCGATTTAATCAAAGAACACGACGACTGGGTTGATGGGTAATATAAAACATTATCACTTGAACACATTAACATTTGAATATTTTACAACTTGAGCACTTTGATTTGATGGTTCTGCCTTTGTAGTTTGGGTTGATAATTCGGAAACAGGTAAGCCATGAAAAAGTTATTCATCCCACTATTTTTAATTTCATTTATTTGGTCACAAGACTTTGAACCGACAAATATGACGCCCATTGTGGCCTATTGGAAAACGCTGACACCAACCCAAAAAGAAACCTATTTATTTTCCTATATGACTCAAACATATGAAACATATGAAGCATTGAAGAATGAACTCGGCTATACAGAATTAACTAAATGGTATTATGACAATAGAGCCGAATTGGTCTTTGGTATCTTTGATCAATTGGAGGAAAATGACCTGGATGAATTTGTCGGCTGGATTGATGAATTTTACAGCCACGATGACTTTGTGAATAAACCTTTTTATGAAGCCATGGCCTTTGCCTTTCGTTTTCAACAGGCAGCTGGTGAGACACTGTGGGAAAAATATGAAAATGTAAAATATGGGAAAATCAAACCCCGTGAGGAGTAATGTCATTATATAAACCGAAGTTTTTATCTGAGTGGAATATCATCAGACAGGAGGGGGGATATAAATTATTGATCAAAAAAAAAGGCTGGGTAGTATTGGCTGCGTTTTTCATTTTTTACCTGATTCGTGATTCTATTTTATACTTGCTGATTCCCTATCTGGCCTTTAGTAAAATCATCACATGCATTTGATGCTGGCGAAGGTTTTAAGCTCTGCCATACTCGGAATCGATGCCTACGTTGTAGAAGTAGAAGCCCACCTGACCGGCGCCAAATTACCCAAATTTAAAACAGTTGGTCTCCCGGAAGGCGCCGTTAAAGAAAGCAAGGAACGTGTTCGCGCTGCCATCAAGAATACCGGTTTTACATTTCCTCATAAACACGTAACCATTAACCTGGCCCCTGCGGATATCCGCAAGGTAGGCAGCGCCTTTGACCTGCCCATTGCGATTGGTATCTTGGCGGCAATCGGTGAAGTTAAGCATGATCATTTGGAAAAAATGTTTTTGTTAGGTGAACTGGCAATAGATGGCGCTTTACGTCCGATTCGTGGTGCGCTTCCTGTAGCCATTTGTGCCAGAGATCAAGGTATTAAAGGAGTTGTTTTACCGGAAGAAAATGCCAAGGAAGCCGGTGTGGTGGAGGGTGTGAAAGTTGTGGGCGTAAAATCATTGGCTGATGTGGTTGCTATTCTCAACGAGCAGGAAACGGTTAAACCGGTTGTTATTGATCAAAATGAATTGTTCAAAAGTTACAAGCACTACAATGTGGATTTTGCTGATGTGAAAGGACAGGAACAGGTTAAACGTGCGATGGAAGTAGCTGCCGCCGGGAGTCATAATGTTATAATGATCGGACCACCGGGAAGCGGTAAAACCATGCTGGCCAAACGCCTGCCTACAGTCTTGCCTGATTTAGTGTTGGACGAAGCGCTGGAAACAACCAAAATACATTCCGTGGCTGGACTTTTACCGGATGGTCAAGGCATCATTGCCACGCGGCCGTTTCGTGCCCCGCACCATACCATCAGCGATGCTGGACTTATTGGCGGTGGAACTGTTCCAAGGCCCGGAGAAGTCAGCTTGTCCCATAATGGTGTTTTGTTTCTGGATGAATTGCCGGAATTCAAAAAGAATGTACTAGAAGTCATGCGCCAGCCATTGGAAAATGGCGATGTGACTATTTCCCGTGCAGCCATGTCATTAACTTATCCATCAAGATTCATGCTGGTAGCAGCCATGAATCCCTGTCCCTGCGGATATGCCACTGATCTCCAAAACGAATGCTCCTGCAATCCGCAATTGATTCAGAAATACATGAGCCGCATATCCGGTCCGCTTATGGACAGGATTGATATCCATATCGAAGTCCCGGCAGTACCCTTTGCAGATCTTGCCGGAAAAGAAGACGGTGAAAAATCTGAAGCTATTCGCAAACGAGTTCAAGCGACACGGCAGATTCAATTGGATCGTTTTAGATCAACCACGGGAATGTTCAGTAATGCCCAAATGGAAACGGGTGACTTGCATACTTATTGTAAACTGGATAAAGAAGCAACGGAATTGTTAAAACAAGCCATGGAAAAACTGGGTCTTTCAGCGCGTGCCTATGACAGAATATTAAAAGTATCCCGTACCATTTCTGATTTAGAATCGTCTGAAAATATTCAACCACAACATGTGAGTGAAGCGATTCAGTACAGAAGTTTAGACAGGCAGCTCTGGTTGGAGTAAATTTCTCTTTATTTTTAGAAAGAAATCCATATACTTGATTATATCCACCAGCCTGAACACCAATAGCCGTAGCTGGGTTTTAGCTCAATTCGCACTATCGGTTTTTAATGAAAAAGGGGTTGACGCTGAACTCTTTGATCTCCGAGATGTTGATTTACCTTTTTGTGATGGGGATAAATGCTATGATGATCCCACTGTAAAGAAATTAAAAAAAATAATTAAGCAAGCTGATGCAATCATTGTTGCCTGCCCTATTTATAATTACGATGTGAATGCTGTTACAAAAAACCTGTTGGAAGTCACTGGCTCCAGCTGGAATGAAAAAGTGGTTGGTTTCATGTGCAGTGCAGGCGGGAAGGGAAGTTATATGTCCGTTATGCCCTTTGCCAACAGCCTCATGCTGGATTACCGCTGCCGTATCATTCCCCGGTATGTTTATACGACTAGTGAATCATTTAGTGAAGGCCAATTGGCAGATAATGAAATCATTGATCGAATAAATGAACTGGTTGACACAATTATTTCCTGGAGTAGTTCTTAACCCATTCCCCCTTTTCCCTGATTAGATTCTACTCGTGAATCGAAACATACCCATCATCATTACACTAATCTTAAGCAGCTGTGCTCCTGTTTCGGTGGTCATGGACCGCTATGACAATAACCAGGACAAAACGGTTGCCATCATGAAAGTTCAAAAAAAAGAGGGTATGAAAGATTCAGTGATCGTGCAGTTATTGACTTATAATTCCAATGGACAACTGGCTTCATCAACAGATATGATACGCAATATTCGACATGGCAAACACATCGCTTATTCGCCATCCGGTGCAGTGATCGAAAAAGGAAAATATGAAAATGATCGCAAAAGTAGTAGCTGGTCTTGGTATGGTGTAGATGGGAATCTGGATTCCTTAAGAACATACGATAAAGGAATGCTATCCGGAAAAAGTGTGAATTATTCTTCAGCTGGTAAAAAAATTCAAGAATTGACCTACAGAGACCATAAGTATCATGGCAAAACAATTCATTATAATGAATATGGGAAGAAATCTTTGATAGGTGAATATAAAAATGGTATTCCTGATGGCAAATGGACTTGGTTTAGCAAATCAGGAAAAAAAGAACGTATCGTTACCTATAAAAGTGGAATTAAAGATGGACCAGTTACAATTTGGAATGACCAGGGGAAAAAGATCATGACCGGCACGTATTTAAATGATAAAAAAAATGGAGAATGGAAATGGCGCAGTGATAATAAAGGATTGGATTCGCTTATTCAATTTTCAGAAAATACGTATATGGGGAAATACCGAATCTGGCATGTAAACGGCGAGAAAGCTGTAGTGGGTAAATATGAAAATGGTATAAAAACAGGTCATTGGGAATGGTATTCTATTAATGGAAATTTGGATTCAGTAATTACATTTTCTGCTGGAAAATTCAATGGTAATGTTGTGAGGAACTTTCGTGATGGTACGTTGAAAAGTGAAGCAATTTATATTAATGGCCTATTGAATGGAGAACATAACACATATTTTGAAAATGGTGAGTTGAAATCATTATTTTCCTATAATAATGGTGTTCGCACTGGACCTTTCACCCTTTGGAATTCCAATGGTTTTAAAAGAGAAAGCGGTACATATTTAAATGATAAACTAAATGGTGTCAATTTTCGTTGGTACCATCACGGCGAATATTCTACAATCACTACATATTCAAATGGGCAGGTTCACGGTATTATGCGTATATATAGTCCAAGTGGTGTTATCAAAAAAGAGGAGTATTATTATTTAGGCCAACCCCTTTACCAATTGGAATATTTTGATAACAGTAGGCTAAAAGAAATCCAGGTTTTTAAACAACAGGAAGTTATTTTTCAAAAAAACTGGAATAATCTTGGATTGGAAACAACAAGTGCAAAATTGAAATTAGGAATTACTACAAAAACAGAACGCTATGATTCCGGAAATCTGCTGTCTGAAAAGTCAATGAAAGGAAATGAATTACACGGCTTGTCCTGGGCGTTTCTTGAGGACCGTTCGCTACAGTATTTATCACTTTATATTGATGGAAAACATGTTTTTCGCAGAGATTTTATGCTAGAAGAAAATGAACATAAAGATTATCTTTTTCCGGACAGTGATTTACAGGTTGTAGTTAAAATAGAAGAGGAGGAGATTTAAACCAATGCGTCGTAATTTTGCTGCCTTATGGTTGATCAAATAAAAGAATTTTTAGAAACGTACCAATTTTTGAATACGTGGTTACCACCGGTTATTACGGTTGCAATCGGTATCGTCGCCGGCTGGATCTTCAAGAGCTTCATCCACAGCCGCATAAAAAAGATTACTTCCAAGACGGCTTGGAAAGGTGATGATATTTTTTTCAATGCTATTGAAAAATATATCGTTTACTGGTTATTTCTGGTCGCTCTATATATAGCTGCAGGCAGTATTGAAATTGGTGCACCATATAATGCTTACGCAGCGAAACTGGCCATGACGCTACTCATGCTGTCGATCACATTGGCAGCATCGACCATGGCCATTGACTTGCTTAATGAATGGTCAGCAAGCAAAGGTTCGCGATTTCCCTCAACAGACATTTTCACTAACCTGGCGCGGATCACCATCATTGCTATCGGTTTAATGATTATTCTGCAATCTTTTGACATATCCATTGCACCTATTTTAACTGCATTAGGTATCGGTGGCTTGGCTATTTCACTGGCATTAAAAGATACACTTTCCGATTTTTTTGCTGGCTTGCATATTTTAGTATCCCAAAAAGTGCGTGTCGGTGACTTTGTCCAACTGGACAGCGGACAAATGGGCTATATCTCCAATATTACCTGGCGTAATACAACCATGGTGGAGCGTGCTAATAATGTGATCAGCATTCCCAATCAAAAACTGTCCCAATCCATCACCAAAAATTTTGACCTTAAAGATACCAGTTATTCTATCAAGATACCTGTGGGTGTTGCTTACGATAGTGATCTGGAACAGGTTGAGCGCGTAACGACTGAAGTTGCGCAATCTGTTATCGATGACCTGGATGAAGCCAGCAAGGATTATGATCCCATAGTCCGTTTTCAAGTCTTTGATGATTCAAGTATTAATTTTACTGTTTATATGCGCGCCGGTAGATATGGCGATCATCATCCAATGATTCATGAATTTATCAAACGATTACACAAACGTTTTGATGAAGAAGGTATTGAAATTCCATTCCCCATGCGCACAGTGGTTCAAAAATCATCTCCTGAATGAAATCCATCATTATCACCGGCGCACTTCTAGCCGGGCTTGCCTTTCAATTATAGCGCTTATAATTACCTAATTTTTTATAATGGCTGAAAACCTTTCCCATAAACGCCACATATCCATGTGGACGGCATCATCTTTTGTCGTGGCGTCTATGATAGGCACTGGTGTTTTTACCAGTCTTGGTTTTCAGTTAAATGATATTCAATCTGTTTTTCCGCTTATTATGCTGTGGATTGTGGGCGGTATTGTTGCTTTATGTGGGGCACTTTCCTATAGTGAATTGGGAGCCGCCCTACCAAGATCCGGGGGAGAATATCATTTATTAAGCCGAATCATTCATCCAGCTATTGGTTTTGCTGGTGGATTTGTGTCTGCAACTGTGGGATTTTCAGCTCCGGCAGTTTTAGCAGCAATGGCATTGGGCAAGTACTTGACGGCCGTGTTTCCATCCTTAGAACCCTTATGGGTTGCATTTTTCATGATTCTTTTGTTTCATATTCTTCATGCATTCAGTTTGAAATGGGGAACATTTTTTCAGGGCTGGTCAACGGCTGTGAAAGTGGGACTTATCTTCATATTTATCTTTGCTGGTTTTATGGTGACCAGTCATCAGGATATTTCAATT
Source organism: uncultured Fidelibacterota bacterium (assembly GCA_950063985.1). Taxonomy (GTDB): domain Bacteria; phylum Fidelibacterota; class Marinisomatia; order Marinisomatales; family TCS55; genus UBA2126. The sequence continues at coordinate 2,705 of CATMBH010000027.1, read as the reverse complement.
TTCCCAAAACCAGGTGATATGAAATTGATGATGAGTTCAGGATTTGCCGTAAGTCTTGTATGGGTGTATTATGCCTATACAGGGTGGAATTCTACTGTATATTTTGCTGGTGAGGTGAAGAACCCTCAACTGGACTTGCCTCGTTCTTTACTCTTGGGTACAACTTTCGTTATGGTGCTGTATATATTGCTAAACTATATCTTTCTTTATACTACACCTATGCTTGACATGGCAGGTCAGGTGGAAGTCGGGTATATTTCCGGCGTTAGGGTTTTTGGTAAAACAGGTGCGGGAATTATTGGGATAGGGATTTCTATTTTACTTTTATCCACTGTAAGTAGTTATATATTTATTGGCCCTCGAATTATGCAGACTATGGGAGAGGATCATAGCTATATTGGATTTTTGGCAAAACAGAATAAGCAGGGAATTCCTGTGAATGCTTTTCTGTTACAGCTGGTTATTTGCCTAGTGTTTATTTTTACATCTTCATTTGAACAGGTACTCATGTATACTGGTATTGCACTGATTATTACAAATTCAGCAACAGTTTTTGCTGTGTTTGTTCTACGAAAACGGGAACCGGAATTACCTAGGCCATATAGAGTTTGGGCTTACCCTTGGACACCTATGTTATTTCTGTCAGTAAATGTCTGGATATTATTTTATACATTTAAGGAACAGATTGTAGAATCTATCATAGGAGTATCCTTGTTTTTGGCAAGTATAGTTTTATTTTATATCGGGAGAAAATTTGAACAAAATAAAAACATCTAAACCCCTGATTTTGAATGGTGCCATAGGCACTGAATTAATCCGTAAAGGTGTGGATCTGCCATTACCTCTTTGGTCAGCGGAAGCAAATTTGACTCATCCTAACATCGTCATGAACATCCAACGGGATTACGTTGCAGCTGGCGCTGATATTCTGACTACGAATACATTTCGTACAACTTCGTACACATATCGAAAAGCCGGCTATTCAAAAGAAAAAGCTAAAGAACGAGCCAGAGACAGTTTAATGTCTGCTGTTGACTTGGCACGACAAGCAGCCGGCGAAACAGTCAACGTTGCCGGATCCATAACAGCGCTAGAAGACTGCTATACTCCAGAACTGTATCCGGGGAAAGGTGCAGCTGAAGATATATACGGTGAAATAATAGAATGGTTTAATGAAGCAGGAGTAGATTTTTTGTTATTTGAAACCATGGGAAATCTGGATGAAATACACATTGCTCTTGAAACCAACCATGTTGTTAACAATGATTGTTGGGTTAGCCTTATTTTAAAAGACAGTGAACATATTCTTGATGGTCATGCACTTAAAGAATGCATAAATATGATCAATGAATTTCCTGTATCCTGTTTATTGCTGAACTGTAATAAGATTGAGACAACCAATAGTGCCATGGATCTATTCTTGTCTTTGTGGACAAAGGAGTGGGGAGTATACCCGAACCTGGGGTTAACAGATTTTGATAATGATTATTTTGATATTATAAATGATTCTAACTTTAGTGATAGTATAACTTTGTATTTAGATCAAAATCCAGCTGTGATAGGTGCTTGCTGCGGTTCGACACCGAGACATATAGAAATTTTAAAATCACTCATATTAAAAAGAGAAAAATATGCATCTAAAGATTAAACCTTTCAATACTACGGCCCGGGAACTGTACGAACATCATGGCCATTTTCATGATGGTGATGCCGGCCTGGATCTTTTTGTGATCAATGAGCAAACCATCCTAGCTGGGGAGACAACACTAATCCATTTGCAGATCGCTTGTGAAAACACTGATAATAAACCTTACTTATTAATGCCCCGTTCCAGTATTGCCAAAACACCGTTAAGATTATGTAATTCTATCGGTTTGATCGATGGCGGGTATAGAGGTGAGCTAATGACAGTGGTTGATAATGTAAAGACAGAAGATTATACGGTTGAGCCGGGTCAGCGCTTATTTCAATTGGTGGCCATGGACGGTTCACCCATCCACATTGAAATTGTTGATGAATTATCCGAGACTACCCGGGGAAGTGGAGGCTTCGGAAGTACCGGAAAGTAATTTAGCACTCTACAATAAAGAGTGCTAAATTTACTTGTTTTACGTCATTTATAACATATAACTTTGGAGCTGCCTAAGGGCATTCTACTGGAAGATTAACAAATAATAACAACAAAAAAATAGGAGTTTAATGATGGCTCTAAACATCAAACCATTGGCTGATCGAGTGGTCGTAGAAGCAGCTGCTGCAGAGGAAAAATCCACTGGCGGTATTATTCTGCCTGACACAGCACAAGAAAAGCCGCAACAAGGGACAGTCGTAGCTGTAGGTCCTGGCAAAGCAAGCGATGCCGGTACAATCATTACGATGACAGTAAAAAAAGGTGACAAAGTTTTGTACGGTAAATATTCCGGATCAGAAGTCACCCATGACGGAAAAGAATATTTAATCATGCGCGAGAGTGATATTCTCGCCATCCTGTAAGGAGGATATTAGAAATGGCTAAAGAAATTGCTTATGGTCTTGAGGCGCGTAACGCCCTGAAAGCAGGTGTAGACAAACTGGCGAATGCCGTAAAAGTTACACTGGGCCCCAAAGGTCGTAACGTCGTTATTGAAAAGAAATTTGGCTCGCCCACCGTCACAAAAGATGGTGTGACAGTTGCCAAGGAAATTGAATTTGCAAATAAGTTGGAA
>CATMBH010000026.1:0-10671 GCA_950063985.1 uncultured Fidelibacterota bacterium | reverse complement strand
GTTCCGTGCATCTACCAGCCATGAACCATGGCTTTTTTTAAGATCAATAACCTGTTCCATACCATCTGCCAACATATGCTTGGCGATAGTCTTACGAACATCAGTTGGTGCAATCGACGACATGTATTCTCCTTTTCTTATAGATCAAATTTAATTCCTTGGGCAAGGGGTAATTCCTTGCTCCAGTTTATGGTGTTTGTCTGGCGGCGCATGTATTGTTTCCAGGCATCGGAACCAGATTCTCGTCCGCCACCTGTTTCTTTTTCACCGCCAAAGGCTCCGCCAATCTCGGCGCCGGAAGTGCCGATATTGATATTAGCAATACCGCAATCGCTGCCAACGGAAGATAAAAATGTTTCAGCATTCTGGATATTCAGTGTAAACATGGATGAAGATAGACCTTGAGGTACATCATTATGATAAGCAATCGCTTCATCCAGCGTTTTATACTTAATAATGTAAAGAATGGGTGCGAACGTTTCTTCCTGGACAATATCCCAATGATTTTCAGCTTTAACAATTGTTGGCTGGACAAAATTTCCTTCCAAAGTTTCTCCGCCGTAAAGTATTTCTCCGCCGGATTCCCGCAATATTTCCAGTGCATTTTGAAAATCTGAAACAGCATTCTCATTAACCAATGGTCCCATAAGAGTTTCATCTGCTAATGGATCACCAATATTGACTTGTTTATAGGCGCTAATTAAGCGCTTGACCAATTCATCATAGCGGGATTCATTAACGATAATGCGGCGGGTGCTGGTGCAACGCTGACCGGCAGTGCCTACTGCCCCAAATGCGATAGCCGGAATAACCATATCCATATCGGCTGTTTCATCCACAATAATGGCGTTATTACCACCAAGTTCCAGAATTGTTTTCCCAAAACGTTCAGAAACGACTTCTGACACATGGCGACCCATTTTTGTAGAACCGGTGAATGAAACCAGTTGAACGCGCTTATCATTCAGCATGTGTTCACCCACCACAGATCCGCTGCCGATCACTGTATTAAAAATTCCTTTATAACCTTGTTTATTGAGAACATTATTACAAATATTCTGAATAGCCACAGCACAGAGCGGCGTTGAAGATGAAGGTTTCCAAATAGTAACGTCACCACAGATTGCTGCTAAACAAGCATTCCAGGCCCAGACAGCCACTGGGAAATTGAATGCGGTAATTACACCCAATATGCCTAGTGGATGCCATTGTTCATACATCCTATGATCTTGGCGTTCAGAATGCATTGTTTTACCATAGAGCATTCGTGACTGTCCTACGGCAAAATCAGCAACATCAATCATTTCCTGGACTTCACCATCTCCCTCCTGCTTGATTTTACCCATTTCCAATGTCACCAGGCTGCCTAAGGCATCTTTCTTTTCTCTTAATGCATCTGCTAATTCACGAACAAGCTGTCCGCGAACTGGGGCCGGGACTTTTTTCCATTCTTTGAAGGTTTCTTCGGCAGCGGCCATGACTTTTTCATAATCATCTTCAGTAGACTGATATACAGAAGCAATAACCTCACCTGTAGCTGGATTTATGGAATCATTTTTCTTCGCATCTTTGGATATAATCCAATCCTCGCCGCCAATGCATGCACCGTAATTTTTTTTATCAATTCCTAATTCTTTTAAGAAATCCATGATTTTTCCTGTACTAATTTTTGTATGGTATTTAATTTGTATTATTTTGAATAAAAAAGGCTGGCGAAGTTACAATAGACAAATTGTGTTTTGCTATGGTCGTGAATAGAAAAAAGACATTATTTATGTATACAATTCCAGTTATGATCTTGATCAGTAATCAATTCCGGAAATTCTCTACTACAAACATCCTCTGCTACACCACACCTTGGATGAAAAGGACATCCAGATGGGTAATCACGAGGATCCGGAACGGATCCATCAATAGTAATGAAATTGTTCTTATCCTTGGCCAAACTGGCCACTTGCATGAGTGCTTTTGTATATGGGTGTTTGGGTGTTTTAAAAAGAACATCTGTCGGAGCTGATTCAACAATGCGGCCGGCATACATGACCATTGTGCGCTGGGCAAAGGACTTTACCAGTGAAAGATCATGGGAAATGAATAAAATGCTCAAGCCCTTTTCTTTATGCAGTGCTTTCAACAGATTTATGATCTGGGCTTGAATGGTGACATCCAGAGCAGTGGTAGGCTCATCGGCAATGAGTAGCTCGGGCTCTCTCGCTAAGGCCATTGCAATCAGGGCTCGCTGGCGCATACCTCCTGAAAATTCATGGGGATATTGGTCATAGCGTTTTTCCGGCTCATCAATCCCAACACTGTCTAAAAGTGAAACAACCTCTTCTTCCTTCCTTCTTTCCTTCTTCCTTATCCCTTCAAAAATCTGTTTCCCTACTTTTATAACAGGATTAAGCGCATTCAAGGGATCCTGAAAGATCATGGCAGTTTGAGGTGTGCCAGTGGATGTTTGTTTTACAAATGCAGTTTTTGGCAACAATCCCGCCAGGGTTAAGGCAACTTGCGTTTTACCGCACCCTGATTCACCCACCAAGGCAACTATTTCTCCTGGTTCTATATAAAAAGAAACCCGGTCTACAACAGCAACCAGGTTTCCTTCGATTTTATATTGAACGGTTAAATTTTGAACGCTTAAAAGTCGTTCATGCGGCATCTTCGTTCACAGGTGTGTTTTTACTTCGATCCATAAATGCATTGTATCCTAACAATATAATCATAGCAACCAAAAGCCAAATAGAAGCATGATGATATTGACTATCAGAATATTTAATTAAATCCACAAACCGGCCAATGAGCAGAGAAATACGTCCCATGACAGCAAATCCGAATGATGCACCGAAACTGATCATTAGAAAATAAATTCCCACTTTGGAAATTTTACCTAATGCTCCCTTATGTTCTTTGGAAAAATAGAAATATAATAAACCGGTTATTGTTCCAACCAATATCACAATGCTGTTGAATACAGATGGGGAAGTCAAACTCCAAAACGGTAGATTCGGATCAGCAAAACTCGCTATCGTCCCTTTAATTTGACCAATTACATTTGAATTCAGATAACCGTAAGCACGTAAACCTGCTGCCATTCCCACTGTGTAAGCAATTCCCCAACGGGCAAACCAGTTGATTTTTGGAATAAGACTTAACAACATCATAACACCTAATGCAAACGGAAAAAGGTAAATCAAATGCATATCATGACCTTTGTCAATTCCACCTGCAGGAAAAACCGAAGATGAGAAAAAGCCTAATCCATTATAAATCTTATACCAGAATGCATCTGTACTGTATTCTGATGCAGGCCAAAGCCGACCAAATAAATTTGGTTGTATTTGAGTCCAAAAGAAGATTGAAGTCCAATATCCTGCTGATATACCCACAAAGAGATGCTCAGCTATTCTGTAAAAGGGATTATCTTTATACAAATAGGAAAAAATTCCAAACGTGAGGAAAACTGCAATCCATGCTCCAAGAATGACTGAACTGCTCATCATTAATTCTCCTTAATATTTCCTGGAACGCTGACGTTCGATAAAAAAGGCCGCATTACCTAAAATGATAAATAATACTATAACAAGGTGGGCAATGGACTGGGCATCCATTCCGCTAGTTGCAGATCCCTTCTGACCGAGCAGTGCTTCATATTCTGCCGCACCGGGCATTCCTGCTAAAACACCTATAATTTGTCCGGACTGCACGTAAGGCATCACTTCATTGACTTGGATAGATGTGACTCCGGAACTCATAGGTATTCCAGTGGGATCTGCAGCATATTGCACCCATTCAATTGTACCCGGATAGCCGGCAGATGCAGAAAATAAAAATGCAAAGTCACTGAATTTATTTACACCTTCCATCAGTGGAATTTCATCTATTTTTGTTTGGTAAACATCAACAGTGTATAATTTACGGATGTTGCTGACAATACCCTTGACTACAGCTTCGTTCCCGGGCCGAAAGCCGAGAAATACATAATCCTCGCCATATACTTTTCCAAATTCTTCATCTGCCACCTGCTTGAGGGCATCTTGCGCCATGAACTGACCATCGGGCCACAAGCAGGTTACAAACACTTTGTGATCATTTTTGAACAAGTGCCGTAAAACACTGATGGTCATGGGATGGTTTTCAGGCTTGGTACTGGGACTATATTCTACCGAAACCAATACTTTCGAATTGGGAGGCAAGCTTTCAATGGCATCATACACCACTTTTGTCGTAACCGTCGCCCTGATAGGCATACCGATTGGAATTAAGATAGGAATAAACACAACAATGGCAAGTAGCAAAAATATCCAGCGTCTGTCTACCTGCCCGATTTTTAAAATAAAATCTGCTAATGCTTTCATGAGATCATTCTCCGATATACGATTTTTCAATTCCGAGGATATAGCGGATAGATGTGGCAAAAATGCCCAATCCGATTCCAATCATAATGGCCCGAGCTCCAGCCACATTTGGATAATAATAGATCCATTCTTGAATAACCGGCAGATAGAAGACTCCCGGTTTGTCTAGCGGCCAGCCTGTCATCATTCCTGCAATCGTAACGATGGCTAATCCTATTCCAACAACACCAAATGTGATCATTTTATTCTTTTTCCAGAAATTCACATAAATACCCAATGCCAATACAAGGATGTACATGACAAACCAGGAAGATATCAGACTTCCTATAGGGACACGGCCAATCATAATAATGATTCCCGCTACCAGTAATAATGTTGCTTCAAAATTCCGTATACGGAAAGCACGATAAGATGCAGATGCCACAAAAAATGCCAATAGCGAAAACATGGTTGCTGACATGGGAGTAAACATATAGTCAAACATCCATTTAAAGACCGTTCCTTCTGTTGTTACATGGGCACCCCAAACAGCAACTGAATCATCCACACCTTTTACGATAAATCCTGCAGTGATAGCAAAAATGAAACCTCCGATTGCAATCAAACTATAAGGCCATCCTTTTTTCTTTCGAGCCACTTTCTGTATTTGCAGTTTCATCAAGTTAAGTGCACCTAAAATAATTGCAAAACTGGCTAGAATGTCATACCATTGTGTTGCATCATCATCGACGAATGATTGAATATTTGGCTGATCTATAAACCATCCAAATAGAGTTATTGCTCCCACTACTGCAACTATAAGAATAGGAATTTGTCTTTTCCAAATCATGACATCCTCCTACTGCACCGTTAAAAGTTTAATGACATCAAAACCGATTCCCCAAGATTCATAAAGAAATCGTAAAACAGTCGCTAGAATAATTACTGAAATAACGACTACTTTTACCATATCCTGACCTCTCACGCCGCCAATGAGTTCAGGCTTTTGCGAAAGATAAGCGCTGGCAGCAAAGAATTCTTCACCTATGAGTGTATAATCACACGCCGTTACAAAAAAGGGTATCTGCGCCTGTGATGCTGTTCCGGCAATTTGAATTGCGCCGATGGAGTTACCCGTTTCTGCCAAAATCAATGATTCAGCATAAAATTTACCCATATACAAACAAGCAGCCGGTTTTTCGCGAACCATGATACCGTTTACACCGGCAGCATAAGCAAACTGATCATCGGTCAAATAATGAACCATGTCTTCATGAAACAAGTCCGGCCGGCCTTCCAGCATATACGATTCATGGCAGACTTCACGGGCAGCCTTCATCACAATAGATCGTGAAACGGGTACATTTAAACTCGTTTCATAGCGGGCAGTCATTTTTGCAACATGACCGAGCACAATAACGCCTGCTACCGTTTCCACTTGGTCCATGTCCATAATTCCCGGAACGTACAAAACAGGTTTGCCCATTTCTGTAGATCTGCCCACAGCTTCTTCCACTGCTTTCAGACCGGGGATGGGTCTTAAATAAAATTCTTCTCCCCTTTGTGCTTTGCGAATATTAAAAAGCAATGTTGCTGTAATTGCGACGATAGCAATAAACATGACAACGCGATTTGCATTGAAAAAGGGATGTCCTGCAAACCAGTAAATCAGGAAAACAAGGGACAATCCTCCTATTACCATCCAAAATTGCTTATCTTTCACTTGGTGCTCCTTCAATTTCGGAGTCTTTTTTATCTAAACGTTCAATTTCTGATAAAAGAAATTCTACAGTGTCCGGTTCTTCAAAAAGTTCTGCGGCATGATAATAGCCGTCAGTCTTAATAAATGAATTTATAATTGGGCCAAAAAATACCATGGCATGGCTTCCCAGCAATGCTAAAGGTTTGGTCATTTCCAGAAATAATATTGCCGGTGTTACAAATCCAGATTGTTGTATTCGTTTTGCTAATCTAGTAATAAATGCTTTATCTTTTTCGGATAAAGTGGGTTGAACATTAGTTTTGATTGCAGTTTCCAACACTAGTCTGTTTCTACCATTTCAAGGTTTGCCCGAGGGATATCAATATTTTCTCCGTCAATTTCTATTATAGCAACGCGCACCATCGTTTCTGATTCCATTTTTCTTAAATCCGAAGGTAATTCAATCACTTTTCCCATACGTCCAAAATACGGCGCGCGAATCACACGCACAAGACTTCCAGCTTTAATACCTTCAGATGCATCTGCGTCTTTCTGATCACCTTTTAATTCTTCTTTTTTTAATGGAATAACAATTTCCGGGCGAATAACTCCTGCGCGAATTTGCGTAGCTCCATTTACAGAAGCAAATTTACCATGATTTTCTTTCAACAGTTCAAATGTCCTTTGCCCCATCCTGATTTTTCCATATCCTTCAGTAAGGATCAAAGACGTTATCAAATCTTCCTGACCTGTAATGGCAACACCTAAAGTATAACCCAAAATTTCCTCCAGATCGAAATAATTAAAACCGCCGACAACCACTCCTGCCACTTGCAGCTGCAGTGCTTTTTTGTACGCAGATAAACTGATTAATGAGCCGCCCACGATGATCTTTCCTTTCATTTCCGGTGTAATCATTCCTACAGTAATTTCATCTTCTCGCGAATCCGTAAGAGTAGCTAATTCACCTCTGCTTTCACCGCCAATACCAAAAATCCCCTGAATGAATACACCTTCAGATTTAATCATGACGCCTTCTTCAGGAATCACATCTTGAATATGTCCACTCATATATGCATCGATTTCTACCGGAATAGGAGGTTCACGAAGTACAATTTGTCCTGTTACATCGGAAATCACTTCTACAGTGCTGTCAACAGGAGCTTCCACATTTGATTTGAAAAGACCAAACAACCCTTTGGTTTCAGCAATCTGCTCACCTTTCTTGACTTTCATTCCTTCTTTGACCTGCATGGCTTCATGAATATCGGCAGGATCAATATTCAAAATGTTAGCTACATTGACCATTTGGACATTACCGGGCAGGTCTGTTGTTGCTACAATATCATCAGGAGTTACTGCTTGCCCTTTTTCAACTGTTACAGTGCCTTTTAATGGCAGGCGGCGTTCTTTAAGAATTATTGTTTCGTGTAATACTTTTAGTCCGGGAGTATATGCGTGTGCCATACTATATCTTGATTTCCGGATATTCGTTCACAGCATTTGACCATTTTGTTAGATCAGCTATTCGTTGCTGCGGATCAGTAGAAATCGTCATGGGTCGTCCCCGCCCATCCAGTATGATTCCTACTACTCCACCATAGATCGTCGTTTCGATTGTTTCATTTTTTCCAGCACCGATATCCATCCCTTTTCCGGGAGTCAGTTTTGCATTGACCGGTTCATAGGGTACTTCAATTCTGACAATATCACCAAATTTGATTTCGTGTCTTTCAGTGCTACCCCCAGGTAACGTTAGTTCTGCTGTTAAAACGGCTGTTCCTGACTTTGCAGGTCCGACCGGGGCGATGCAGGTTCCCAAATGAATCAAGCAATCTTTTTCAAATACTTCAATGGCTGCCTTTCGGGCATCTTTGGCCAAATCTTCCCTTTCTATATTTGCCATGACACCGAGCTGGGGCATCATAAAAATGGAATCCACTGCTAACTGGGTAATTCCTTCTGGTAGGAAGCTATCAATAAGCATACGTGCCGATTGTTCACGGCGAGGAGCATGGGAAAGTACACCGCCGGACCCAATCATTAAATCCAGTTCCATCATATCGACAAGTGATTCACCGGAATCTGTTTGTTCAAAGGCATCGGAGATTGTTCTTTCTTTCTGGACACCTTTCAGGTTAACGGCAAATGACTTATGCTGTATAAAAGATAATCGTAATGCTTCCCGGGCAATAGCCTGTTCAATGACCAATTCTTCCAGGCTTTGCGGAACTGTTGTGGGACGAATCATTTTATTACCAATACGATTAGTCAATTCTTTTTCATCAATATCAAAGGGTACCCAGCGTAGTACATTTTTCAATCCAGTTTCTGCCAGAACGTTGCAAATGGAATAGCTCATTCCAAGGTTTGCGCTTACAGTCCGATTGAATTGTTTTTGAAATACAGAAAAAATATCAGTGGTAGCACCGCCAATATCCACACCTACAACAGAAATGTTCTCTTTTTCAGCCAACATTTCAATAAGTGCACCGACTGCTCCCGGTGTAGGCATTATGGGCGCATCCGTCCAGGACATGAGTTTTTTGTAACCGGGAGCCTGCTGCATCACATGTTCCATGAAGAGATCATGGATCTTATCTCTAGAGGGTTTCAGGTTTTCTCTTTCAAGTACAGGACGAATATTTTCTGTAATATCAAGATCGGTAATAGTACCTAGTGTTTCTTTAATATTTTCTATAGCCTTGTTATTACCAGCATAAATAACCGGTAATTTAAAATTTTGTCCCAGACGGGGTTTCGGGTTAGCTGCAGCCAAAATCTCCGCTAACTCCACCACATGCTTTGTTGTTCCCCCATCAATACCACCGGAAAGCAAAATCATATCCGGACGTAATTGGCGGATACGGGTAATTTTTTCATGGGCCTTACGGCCATCGTTGGAAGCCAAAACATCCATTACAATGGATCCTGCACCCAGAGCCGCCCGTTCTGCGGATTCACCTGTCATGCTTTTTACAACACCGGCCACCATCATTTGGAGTCCGCCGCCGGCAGAACTGGTGGAAATATAAATATCCACTCCATCAGCTCCGTTTCTGGGAGTTATAATCTGATCGCCATCCAATAATTTACGTCCTGCCAATTCTTCTACTTCCATGACGGCATTAAGGACGCCTTTGGTTACATCCTCAAAAGGTGCTTCGACAGTGGTAGGCGCTTCACCACGAACAGCCAGACGATATTCACCAGCAATCTTTTCGATCAAAATGGCTTTCGTAGTCGTACTGCCGCAATCAGTGGCAAGAATAGAATTTATTTCCATCAGGGATTGATTATAAGATGATTAATAATGGTTTTAGAACAGAAAATAAAAATAGGTTAGTGGAGCAGCGAAAATCAATGAATCAAAGCGGTCCAATACTCCGCCATGTCCCATTAGAAATGAGCCGGAATTCTTTACACCAACGTCACGTTTAAATAACGATTCCAGAAAATCCCCTAACTGCCCGAATACGCCTGAAATGATCGAGAATACGATTACATCCTGCAGAGAAAAATCTGCAGATGGTAAATGAAAATGCGCTAAAACATAAAAGAAAATCAAAACACTTAAAAAACCGGCAACACTTCCTACTATTGATTTTTTAGGACTCACGCGGGGAAAGATCTTTTTCTTCCCCCATTTCATTCCTATACCAAATGCTGCCGAGTCACAAATCCATATGGAAACAAACACTGCAAATGTATAATAAGTATCGTAGGTCATATCAATCTGGCGGAGGGCAATTAATGAGCCTAATAACATAGGAATGTATGCAATGCCAAAGATTGTATATGCAAGGTTGGCTGCTGGATTTACTTTTTTACTGAAAAGTTCAATGAGTAATGCTAGAATGATGAAGGCAAATGCCAATTGTAAAAATGTCAGCATATTCCAATACGGGTCTGTATGGTAAAACCAGATAAAGAATGCTGCACCTGCTAGCCCTAACGGCAATGAAGCATTGATTCCTTTTTCAAGATACAAATCATAAAATTCTTTAAGAGCTAAAACGATTACGAGAGTCATAAACAGTGTAAAATAAATCCCGCCCAGCCATATCATTAACAATATGCCGGGAATGCCCAGGGCGTTGACTAATGTTCTTCCTTTTGGGGGTATATCAGACATTAAATGGTAAAAATAAGGTTGGGAAAATAAAGCAAATGAATGTGCGCTCCAACGATGATTCGGTCATTAAACCAGAACTTCGATCGCTGAGGGCACAACTTCTACATCGACAGGTGTGCTGCCAATCATTTCACCATCGATATTCAGTATATTTTTTTCTTTGGGAATGATTGAAAATGACTTCACTTGATGGTATTCAACAATAGGATCGCCAATGTGTTTTCCGGAAAATACTTTTGGAAACATCTTAAACAATTTCCAGCGACTGGCTTTGTGTGCAACAATGAGATCTAAATAACCATCGTTCAATTGCGCCAAGGGTGCCATTTTCATTCCTTTGCCGGTATGAATAGTATTGCAGCCAAGGATAAATCCAAAGTCTCCAACTATTATATTCCCATCTATGATAAGTTTAGCTAACCGTTGCTTCCCTTTCATCACTTCGATGATAGAAGCAACATTATAGCGTTGCTCTCCCAGCCATCGCATTTTTTCCG
>CATMBH010000025.1:0-10702 GCA_950063985.1 uncultured Fidelibacterota bacterium | reverse complement strand
ACCTGTGCAATGCGTGCGGCAGACCGGCGTGCAGTGGCAGCATTAATCATGTTATCTGGGATATAACCAATTCCTGTTGCCTGGATGGTGCGGTCGGAATAATTAATGGTCCCCCGGTCAAATTGCTGGCCGACAAAGGATGATTGTCCAAAGATCAGGCTAAAACTGATCAATATGAATAATTTTTTCATAACTTACCTCGTTATTATTCTACAATTTCTGCTGTGACACGATTTCCCGATAATCCTGTCACTTTAAAATTTAAACCATCGGGCGATGTACGGCTTAAGCCCATGGCCAAATCCTGTGACTTTCCTTCAAATTCAACTTCATATTCAGCCACACCGTCATTTAAGCTTTTGGCGTAGGCGTTGCGGATACCAGAAACCGTTTGTGCTTTCAAGAAAGATTCAAAGGTTATATAGGATATAAAATCCGCATTTTTTAAGACAATATATACTTTAATGAAATTGGACTGCTGGGTGCTCCATTTTTCAATGAGCTGACGAATAATATCTGTGCCAAGGTTACCCGCCGCTTCATTGGTGGCATTCACACCAGCAGTGGATGGTGAAATATGGGGTTTCTTACCATGGGCATTTGGAACAACTGCCAGAATCTCACCGGTATCAGCGCGAACAATCTTACCATTTATATCCGCCTGGCCAGACGTCATACCATAAAATTCTCCGCCGGATGAGATTTTCGCCGTACCAATGACAATCACTTCTGCCCCCAGCATGCTGGCTATTTTTGCGGCAGCAGAAACATTCCCGGCTAAAGCCTGTTCGTAATCCGCTTCACCCTTCAGGGCCTGAACCAGTTGTCGATCAACGACATCAAAACCTTTTTCATAAAACATGCTCAAGAGTTTGGTCTCCGCAAAATCTGTGGGGGTATTATCAATAAGATTCTCTTCCCTGATCATAAAAATTATGCGGGGACGGTTCATGGAGTTCAGAAGGGTCTGCAGGGCTGCCTCATCTCGCATGACCTCGTCCAGCATTTCTGTCACTTCTGCAGCAATGGTTACTTCCCAAAGACCATCAGGCCCTTGCTTTTCAGATACCACTTTAAATGTTTTTACAAATCCTTGTGCTTTAGAATAAATATTATCACTAAAAGTGGTGGCGGTGACCACAGTTTCAGAGGAAATAAACGCTCCAAGGCCCACTTCCACTGCATCCCGTTTGGCCTGCTCTATAGCGGCATCTTTTGTCAGCCCATCCCCGGTTCCTCGGACGGTTTGCGCCTGGGCCCAGTTAAGAGACATAAATAAATAGAAGGTTATTCCTATCATTCGTGTTTGCAAAATGGTCTTCATTCTATATTTTTCCCCTGCATTGAGTATTGAGTCAAATTATCCAATCACATCTCGATATGCAATAATAAACATCGTCTTATGTGATCTATATCAATATATCAAATTCATGGTCTTTTATTTTAAATCAATTTTACCCTATATTCCAGCAAGTTTACTAACCAAAAGAGTTTTGCTATGAAACATTTCCTATATTCTGCACTTGCAATTTTTTTACTGGCTGGCTGTAGCCAGAAACCCCAAAGTGATATGGATACCCCAGAATATCACTTTAAGGCTGGTATGCGTGCAGTAGAGTCTGGTGAATACAATGCAGCATTAACATCTTTTCAGCGTTCCGTCGATCTGGACAAAAAATTTGCTCCTGGTTATTGTGGGCTGGGATTAGCACACGCACACCTTGGTAATGTAAAAGAAGCCAAGAAAAATGTGGACAAGGGTGTGAGTAAGGGCAGTAAGGATCCCGATGTATTGGCTCTAGGTGCCAGAGTGTGGATCACTTTGCGGGAACATGAAAAGAAATGGTTCAAGCGCGCTTCAAAACTCCTTGATAAAGCACTGAAAAGAAAGGAAAACCACGAAGCATCGCTTTATTACTACGGTGTTGCCTATTTATACAATTATGATTTTGATGAAGCTGAGTCGTATTTCCGGAAAGTCGTAGGTAAAAAAGGTGCATACGCCGGTAAAGCAGATGCCAAATGGAATTTGGCCCAGAAAATTGTCCGGGCCATGCCGGGAACTCCCGTGGGGAAGAAAGTGGCGCTGCACGAAAAGATCACTCGTGCCGACCTTGCTGTGTTGTTTGCTGAAGAATTAAAGATCAGCGAACTGTTTGCCAGAATGCCGCAGCAGAATGCTGGTTTTCAAACGCCGGGGCAAGCCAGCGCTGGTGGTAGTGCAGTAAATCCAGTGGACAGCAAAGGTCATTGGGCAGAAACCTGGATCAACGAAATGACTAAATACAGCGTCTTGGATGTGAGTCCAGACAGAAAATTCTATCCAGATGAAGTTATTTCCAGAGCGGAATACGCCATGGCCGTCCAGCGTTTGTTGGTTGTAGCAACAAAGGATCCCGGATTGGAAATACGCTATTTCGGAGAAAGTCCTTCCCGTTTCAGCGATGTGCCCAGCAGTCATTATGCTTACAACGCCATGGCTCTTTGTGCTGAAAGGGGCATCATGCACGCCGATATGATCACCGGTAATTTTAGTCCTTCAGGTCCGGTGACAGGTGCTGACGCACTGCTGATTATTCGCGGGATTCAGAGCTCTCTGCGCATGACGTTTTAATCCAGCCTTCTGTTTAAATTAAAGGCACATCGTTGATGTGCCTTTTTTATTATGCTCAATCTTGTCGATAAACTGATACTTCTTTATGAACTTGTGCTTACGGTGCATGTTCTATTATTTAAAACCAATATCCCCGATTGGGGCGGGCACATACAGTTAAATATTTTTGTTACTGGCTGGATATTCTTTTCAGCTTGGGCAGCAAATCGTTTCAATCGCCAACCGTTTAAATTCATCCACACATTCTACCCCCTGTTTCTGCTAATCTGGCATTATCCCCAAGCCTGTGAACTACGCTATTCTGTAATCACCTCCAGTTTAGATCATATCTTAATACCATTGGATTTAGCCATTTTCAGGGTAGCACTTTATGATATCATTCCTCGAAATTTAAATTTGCTGAGTTTGGAAATATTCCACTTTTTTTATTTTTGCTACTACCTTTCCCTTGGTGTACCAGCATGGATCGTGTATAAAAAAAGACATTCTCAAATCAGTGCATATCTTTTTGTAATTATGGTGACCAATATCATTCATCAGTGGTTTGTAATTTTTTTCCCGGCGGATGGGCCGGTGCCTTTACGCCCTGATATTATGCCCGATGGAGTTTTGATGATCCCGATTATGAACTTGATCTACCAATTGGATGCCGGTGGCGGTGCCTTTCCCAGCCTACATGTGGCCGGAGCTGTTATCACCGGTATGTATGCTTATAAATTTTTACCCCAATGGAAATGGTTATGGATCTTCACTTTCTGTGCCATTACTGCAGCTACTGTTGTATGTTCATATCATTATCCAATAGATAGTCTTATTGGAGCAATTACAGGATGGTTTTGTTATATTTACATACCTCGAATCCATGACTATATCAACTCTAAATAAGTTCAAATTCACATTCCTGATTATTTCAGGAATGTTTTTCACAAGTTGTGTGGAAACTATCATTTATGTCCAAGTTCATCCTGACGGGCGCTATACCATGAATTTCATCACCAAAGGCGATTCCACCGATGTCTTCAACCATGATTTTCCCCATCCTGCCGGACCAGTTTGGATAACAAATATTAAAAAAAACCTTGGAGAAGATGATGATATCTGGGTGATGAAAACCAGCGGTATGGCTAATGGTGCCTTGCTTTTTACAGCAAGGGAAGATTCACTTACTGCTCTCCAGCATCCCCTTCAGGTAGAACGCAAAGAAGGCTACTTCGCCACGCGATACACCCTGCGCAATGTATTTAAAGGACGCCAGGTATACCGCAAATACCCTGCTTTTGGACGCAGCCTCCAGGATAGTGATAAAGATTCCACGCGCTGGTTGGACGAAGCACTTTACTATATGTGTACAGCTGCTATCAGCGATCTGCAAAACGACCCCGAAACATCAATCGATTCCGATTTGTCAGAACGAGTGTTGAACCATATCCACAATACACTGGCCAGGGTTAATCAAAAGGACCTCTTTGAAGAATTAGTAAACAAACAAAACTTCATTGATCAAATGCTAAGACCCTTCCATAAAGATCTACCCATTGGCTACAGCACACTTTTGAGTAAAGCTACCGATATTTATAAAGAAGAGCTGGAGCTCACCAGCAACCTCCAAGATGACCAATTCCAATATAAAGCCACTTTGCCGGGAGTTATTACATCTACCAATGCCGATACTATTTCTGGTGATACATTGAAGTGGAAATTTGGTTTGCAACAGTATGTAAATGATGATTACGTGATTTCTGCAGCATCGGTTGTGTATTCATCTCAGCGTATTCAGGTTGCTGTACTCTGCACTGCAGGATTATTTTTGATTATCTTATATTTAGTCTACAAACGAAGACACTGAAATAAGAAAACTTTTCTTTTTACTATTACCTTTATTAATTTTTGCCAAACCAAAGTTCAACGATACAGAACTAAAATCCATGACACCCCGCTATTTTCAGCGCAACCATACAGCTCCAAAATTATTGGGTGTGAATATCTATAAAACACGAGAAGGTCGTGTATATCAAGTGGACATCATGACAAACAGAAATCGCACCAATGAAGATATGGGTTTTGCCTATTCAGCTCTTTCCAATTTGGGCCAGTACGCCAGGCAAAAATCCACACAATTTATCGTTGTGATGCACAGCGATGTCCGCGGCGAGCCGCCGCAAGTGTGTATCGGTAAGGCTAAATGCAGTATTGATACTTTCATTCATGAGCAGGTGAGTTATGAGAAATGGTATAAGGATTGTATCTATTTCAAGGAGATGTGAACTTGCCTTTTATCGACGTAAATTCCAGTTATATTTAATTGTTTCCGAGGAATAATTATGACAAATATATTTACAAAACACCCTAATTCCGTTGGTGAAACCTACCTGGTTCATGGCATTAAAGCCGTCAGTTATAGTGTACAAATGCTATTTGCAAGCATTTGCTGTATAGTCCATGCTGTATTTCCTTTTGTGTTTCAATCAACCGCCAGCAATATTGCCCGCAAAGTGTGTATGGACGTTGATCAGCGTCGCGAACTGATATAGCATTTTTTCATATGGGAAATACTCGTTCCCGCATTTTATATATAAATCTGCTATTTGGCCTTGTTTATGGAGCTGACGATATTCCTCCTAAAGGACCTTTTTCCATAACCCCAAAGGTCTTCCACCATCCCGATGAGGTGGTCTTCAATTCCCGCCCCTATAACATGGATCTATTTGTGGACTTTGATGAAAGCGAGATCGCATCAGCCAGTGTTTTTATCAAAACAGATGCCATGGATAACTATACTGAATATCCTTTAGATATAATTCGGGCCCGTTATCGTCACCAGTTCAGTCCACTTTTTACACCTGCAAAAGCGATCGAATATTTTTTTGTTGTTTCTTTACATAATCATGCCATTTATGCGGCACCATTGGACAAGAATGGATATATCAACATTGTGAAACGTACATTGGAAGATCCTGCAGAATATTTTAAACGGAGACTGGCCCAGCGGCGATGAAAATCCAGGATAAGATCAAAAAGCTGCGGGCAGAATTAAACGATCACAATTACCGTTATTATGTGTTGGATGAACCAGTCATTGCTGATGTTGAATACGATCACTTATTGCGAGAACTGCAGGCTTTAGAAAAAACACATCCAGAATTAATAACTGAAGATTCTCCAACTCAACGTATTGGAGCCCATCCATTGGAAGCTTTTGGGACTCACCAGCATCGCCTGCCTATGATGTCTTTAGCCAATGCCATGGACTCCGCTGAGCTGTTGGCTTTCCACGACCGTTTAATTCGCAAGCTGGGCGAGGAGCAGGTCATTGAATATATTGCCGAGCCCAAGCTGGATGGACTGGCAGTGGAATTGGTGTATGAACACGGCCGTTTTGTGAATGGTTCGACCCGTGGTGATGGCACTACTGGTGAAAACATCACCCAAAATTTGAAAACTATCCGGGCGATTCCCCTCGCATTGCGCAGTGCTAAGCAAGCAGAGCCTACATTATTAGAAGTGCGGGGAGAAGTATTTATCCGCAAGGATGATTTTGAAACATTGAACAAACAGCGGAAAGCTGCTGATGAGTCTGTTTTTGCCAATCCCCGAAATGCCGCCGCCGGCAGCCTGCGGCAATTGGATTCCAACATTACAGCCACGCGTTCCCTTTCCATATTTTGTTACCAAGCCGGGGCTATTGAAGGAATATCATTTGATACACATAGTACATTCCTGTCCGCATTGAAAGATTGGGGTTTTCCTGTAAATCCAGAGATTAAAGTATTAAATGGAATTGAAGAAGCAGTTGCTTTTCATACTGATTTGGAAGCCCGCCGCAACACACTCCCCTATGAAATTGATGGTTCAGTTATAAAAGTAAACAATTATGCCTTGCGTGAAGAATTAGGAGCAAGGAGCCGCTCTCCCCGCTGGGCTATTGCCGGAAAATTCAAAGCACAGCAGGAAACAACTGTTATTGAAGATATTATTCTTTCCGTTGGCCGTACAGGTGCTGTGACACCCGTGGCAAAACTACAACCTGTTAAAGTGGGCGGTGTTATGGTTTCCAACGTAACTCTTCATAATCAGGATGAAATTGAACGTAAGGATATTCGCGTGGGTGATACTGTTTTAATCCAACGTGCAGGTGACGTCATCCCCCAGGTTGTTAAGGTTATTATAGAAAAACGACCGGATGGAACAGAATCTTTTAAAATGACAAATGTATGTCCGGAATGCGGACATGAGGTTCATCGACCGGATGGCGAAGCAGTGGCCCGCTGCCAGAACCTCTCCTGTCCCGCCCAAGTGAAGCGCAGTATAGAACATTTTGTATCCAAGAATGCCATGGATATTGATGGCATGGGTAAAAAGCTCATCGATCAACTTGTAGAAGAAAATTTGGTGAATTCTGTAGATGATTTATTCAGGCTCACTGTTGATCAATTAGCTGGCCTGGAACGCATGGCAGAAAAATCAGCAGATAATATTTTATCTGCTTTGAATGATTCCAAGTCTACAAGTTTTCATCGCTTTGTCCATGCCCTAGGCATACGTAATGTGGGTGAACATGTTGCCAAAGTTCTGGAAAAAGCCTGCGCTGGAAATATGGATAGCTTTATGACGGTGAATATAGAACAATTGGAAGCAATTGATGAAGTGGGTCCCATCGTGGCGGAAACCATCGTAAAATTTTGGGCCGATGACAATAATGTGCAGGTCGTCAATAATTGTTTTGAGCTGGGTATCACTCTAAAAGAAACCACAAATGAATCTGAACAGATCTTTACTGGGAAAATATTTGTATTCACCGGATCGCTGGAAATCTTTACACGCCGAGAAGCTAAAAATATAGTAATATCCCGCGGCGGAAGAGCAACCGGTTCGGTCAGTGCGAAAACAGACTATGTAGTTGCCGGCCCAGGAGCCGGTTCAAAACTGAAGAAAGCCGAAGAACTGGGTGTAACTATATTAACGGAAGAAGACTTCCAGAATATGATCAAATGAAACGTTTCTTAATTTTTCAGATATTTTTTACGTTCGCTTTTTCAGAAAGCTTTTTTACAAAAACAGATATTTCCCTAACCACAGCACTTGAAGGAAAAAACGTTTCTCTGTATATGGATGTTGCCATGGAGGGGCTGGCATTAGCGACACCTTTTATCGAATTAGGTCTTGCTGGGTTTAATCAAATTGAAAATGATAAACTTACTCCGCTGCTCGCTTCAAGCCTTGGTGTACAGCTGCCCACTGCTTTTGGAAAATATGTTTTCAAACGAGAACGCCCCCAACGACATTACAAACCAAGGTTGTGGAATACTCGCTGGACATCCTCTTTTCCATCTGGTCATACCGCCACAACAACAGCTTGGGCGTCAATCATCTCAATGATACATCCACGTTCTACTCCTTGGATGATCGGATATACGTTACTCACAGGATACAGCCAGGTCTATGTAGGTAATCACTATATTTCAGATATTATTGCTGGCTGGGTGTTAGGCTACGCAGTAGCTTCTTGCACATATGGATTATATAATGACAATACAAGTAAATCTGCTGTAACTCCACAATTGAGAATCATCATACCTTTACCATGAAGTATATTTCATTCATTTTTTTCATACAATTCTTATTTCCCGGTGAGCCCAAACTTTCGTCAATTAATTTTGCTGAAGGATACACTAAACCAGTATATATCTGCCAGCCCCCGGGAGACAATGATAGACTCTTTGTTTTGGAACAAAAAGGAGTTATCAAAATCATTAAGAATGGAAAGAAAGTCCGAAAACCCTATGCTGATTTGCGTAACAGGATTCACAATCCCATCAAGCCCGGGGATGAACGGGGACTTTTAGGCATGGCTTTTCATCCCGACTTTCAATCCAATGGTTTTGTTTTTCTCAATTATACAGATGAGGATGACCATACTATCGTATCCAGGTTTTCTGTTTCTGATAATCCCGATAAACTGAATACAGATACTGAAAAAGTATTAATCAAACTAAAACAGCCTTTTTCCAATCACAACGGCGGGCATATGGTTTTTGGCCCTGATGGCTACCTCTACATTTCATTAGGTGACGGCGGAAAATGGGGTGATCCCTATGATAATGCCCAAAATCTGGAAACACTTTTTGGATCAATCCTGCGGATTGATGTGGATAATGGTGATACCTATGCAATTCCAGGGAACAATCCATTTGTTGATGTGGAAAATGCAAAGGGTGAGATCTGGCTTTACGGCCTGCGTAATGTTTGGCGCTTTTCTTTTGACCGTGAAAATGGGGATGTTTACCTTGGGGATGTCGGGCAGGATATGTGGGAAGAGATCAATTTTATTTCAGCAAAAAAAGCAGGTGGACAAAATTTTGGCTGGCGGGTGATGGAAGCCAATCATTGCTACAATCCACCAGAAGACTGTGAGCAAACAGGAATTCTACCCATTTACGAATATCCCAATGATGCTAATTATATGAAAGTTCTAACCGGTATGGATGAACCCAACGTGGATGGTTGTTCTGTTACCGGAGGCTATGTATATCGCGGGGAAAATATTCCCGGTCTGCAAGGCACTTACTTTTTTGCTGATTACTGTTCAGGTAATATCTGGACATTTAAGGAAGTGGATGGCAAAGCTATTGAATTTAAAAACCGCACTGAAGAGATCAGCCTTGGTGGTGGAGAGTTTACCAATTATATTTCTTCTTTTGGTGAAGATAATAATGGTGAGCTATATATTGTGGACTATAATGGAATAATCTTTAAACTTACTGCATCGGAATAAAGGGGAACACGTATGATGAAAATAGAAGAAATTGTTGATGATATTGTTTTATTCATTCTTGCAGAACATGAACCATTGAAAGAATTGGGTATCACTCAAAATAAATTGTTTGCCAAAGTGTTGGGCTATGATGAAAACGGCATCTGGATTGAAAATCCTGATTTTCGATTGCCCAATCCATCAAAAAAAGATCCAAAAGCTTACAATTCAGTGACAGCTTCCATATTAATTCCCTTGGTTTATATTTCATCCATCGTTCATTTTCCCAATGTAGAAGGCTTTGATTTTCCCAACCCCTTTGATTCGAAAATTGGTTTCGATTTAAACAATTGACTTCAGCAGCTATTCATATTGCCGGTCTTCATAAATCATATGAAGATACTGTCGCTCTCCGTGGTGTTGACCTTACAATTGAAGATGGCCAGTTTTACGGCTTGCTGGGTCCCAACGGTGCCGGGAAAACCACGACCATCCACATTCTCACCGGCCTTGTAATAAAAGATAGCGGTGTTACAGAAATTTACAATAAAGATACTGTAAAAGACTTTCGCTTCACCCGTTCACAGCTTGGTATCGCCCATCAGGAATTGCCTGTGGACTGGTTTTTTCCCATTGAAAAATTGCTTTATTTTCACGCCGGTTATTATGGAATTACCAAACAAAAGGCCAAACCGCGAGTGGAAGAATTACTGGAACGATTAGGACTGATGGATAAGCGTACATCCCGATTAAGACAATTGTCCGGTGGGATGAAACGGCGCTACCAACTGGCGAAAGCATTGGTCCATGACCCAAAGATCCTCATCCTGGATGAACCTACCGCCGGTGTGGATGTAGAACTCCGTCATGAGCTTTGGGATTATTTGCGAAAGCTGCATCAAAACGGGAAAACCATTTTACTGACCACACACTATATTGAAGAAGCTGAACTCTTGTGTGAAAAAGTTGGAATTATTGATAAGGGTAAAATCATTAAGGAAGGATCTCCAAAAGAATTAACCACTGAATTAGGTAAAGCAGGAATTAATATTCGCCTCACTGGCTGGAAAAATGAATTAAACGATGCCCTGTCCGAGTTTTCTTTCACCCTTGAAGACGGTCGCTTGCACTTCACCGTTCGTGATCCTGAAGAAGCCATGGCCAGAATTATTCAAATACTATCCAGCCATGGATGTCACATTCAAAGCGTAGCAACAGAGAAATCATCTCTAGAGGATGTATTTCTAAGCCTTACAGGTAAAGGGATCAACTAATGACCGGTATAAATTGGATTGGATTTTACACCCTGACTTATCGGGAAGTTGGCCGTTTTTTTA
>CATMBH010000024.1:0-11098 GCA_950063985.1 uncultured Fidelibacterota bacterium | reverse complement strand
TGTTTAGCCATGGGCTGTCAACACCCGAAAAATATGAAAGAACACTCATTTTATTGCTCCTTATGCTAATGCTGTAATGGCTTTTGGCTCAGCGCTAACAAAGACATTGCTATTGTCTATTTTGGCTTCAAATACGGGGAGCTGTATTGCCTCTGCTTCTAGGCACTCGCCGGTATTTAAACAAAAATGTTGCTTATACAAAGGGGAGGCCACTACTAATTTTCCATCAATAGAGCCAATAATGCCGCGCGATAGTACATTGGCTTTGCCTATCGGGTCGTAGTTGCTAATGGCTAACACAGGCTCACTATTTTGTGGAACATAAAATATGGCCACTTGCTGGTTGTTTACTAATGCGCATACGCCACTATTAGCAACTAGGTCGTCGGTTGTTCCAATTTTATGCCAATACATCAGCTTGCTCCTGCTCAATTTCCATTACGGGGATACGGTTTGTCGAATTTTGCTGGTTACGTTTTTCAGACTCTGTTGCGGGGCGAATTTGGTTGCGCTCTTGTACAAATAAAATATTGCTATCGGCATCTGGGCTATTAATAAATTGGCGGAACCGTTTTGAGGCCTCTGGACTTTCAACTGCTTTTTTCCATTCGCAGGCATAAGTTTTAGTTATAAGCGCCATTTGCGTTTCAAGCTCATGGCAAATACCTAGGCTGTCGTCTATTACTACGCTTTTTAAATAATCTAACCCGCCTTCTAAATTTTCCATCCACACTGAGGTGCGCTGCAGTTTATCGGCGGTTTTAATGTAAAACATGATCACGCGGTCAATGTATTTAATGAGTGTTTCGGTATCTAAATCGGTAGCAAATAAATCAGCATGGCGCGGGCGCATACCGCCATTTCCACATACGTATAAGTTCCAGCCATTTTCGGTTGCTATTACGCCTATATCTTTGCTTTGTGCCTCAGCGCATTCGCGAGTACAACCCGATACGGCCATTTTAAATTTATGCGGGGCGCGTAAACCTTTGTAGCGGTTTTCAATCGCAATCGCGTGGCCAACACTGTCTTGTACGCCATAGCGACACCACGTACTGCCAACACACGATTTAACGGTTCTGAGCGATTTACCATAAGCGTGACCGGTTTCAAAACCGGCTGCAATAAGTCTTTCCCAAATAATAGGGAGCTCTTCAAGGCGTGCGCCAAATAAGTCGATACGCTGCCCACCGGTTACTTTACAGTACAGGTTAAAGTCTTTGGCAACTTGGCCAATAACAATAAGTTTGTCGGGGGTAATTTCGCCACCCGCTATACGGGGAACGACAGAGTAAGAGCCATCTTTTTGCATATTTGCAAGGTAAGTGTCGTTGGTGTCTTGCAGGCCAACATGAGCGGGTTCTAAAATAAACTCATTCCACGTTGAAGCTAAAATAGAGGCCACGGCAGGTTTGCATATTTCGCAGCCGTGATGACCGCTGCCATGTTTAGCGAGCAAATCATCAAAAGTTTTAATGCTTTCTACTTTTACTAAATGCAGTAACTCTTGGCGCTGCCCCGACCAATACGACCTCGGAGCTGGTGTAATTGTGTCAGCCCAAATCGTTCAGCATGTTCAATCAGCATAACTGATGCATTGGAAATATCGATCCCCACTTCAATTACCGTAGTGGACACCAAAATATTAAGCTCATTATTGGCATAAGATTCCATGATAGCATCTTTTTCATTCTTTTTCAACCGTCCATGGATAAGACCGATATTTATACCTTTAAATATATCCTGTAATGATTCATACCCTTCAGATGCGGCAGCAAGGTCTGATTTTTCAGTTTCTTCCACAAGAGGATAAACTACCATGCATTGTCGTCCAGCTTCCACTTCTTCACGAATAAAATTATATACATTCTGTAGACGATCTTCTTTTACTATTTTTGTAATTACAGGTTTCCTATTCTTTGGCATTTCGTCAATAATAGATAAATCCATATCACCGTGATACGTTATAGCCATCGTCCGGGGAATAGGTGTAGCTGTCATGGCCAGCAGATGAGGATGCAGCCCTTTTTGCAGTAGGTTACCGCGCTGAACCACACCAAATCGGTGTTGCTCATCCACCACTACAAAACCCAGGTTTTTGAATTCTACATCTTTCTGGATTAAGGCATGGGTGCCCACAACTATATCAATCTTGCCACCATTTATTGCAGTTAATATTTGTTTCCGTTCCGCCGCTTTTTGCCTCCCCACCAATAATGCACAGCTGATGTGAACTTTATTTAATAGTTTTTTGAATGATTTATAATGCTGGTGCGCCAGAATTTCCGTTGGCGCCATGACAGCAACCTGGACTCCATTAACAACGGCAGTAGCTGCAACTATAATGGCTACGATGGTTTTTCCTGAACCGACGTCTCCTTGCAGTAATCGATTCATTGCTTTTGGAAGGGCAATGTCTTCTAGAATTTCCTGGATCACATTTTTTTGTGCGCCGGTGAGTTCAAAACCCAATCCGTCCTCGATCTGCTGTACTTGTGGTCCGGATTTAGTGAGCGCGTTTGTCCCAACTTTTTCGTATGAATTTTTTCGCAATGCCATTAACAACTGTAAGAAAAAGTGCTCGTCAAATTTCAATCTATAGATGGCGGCGTGCAGGTTTTCTCTAGATTCAGGAAAATGGATATGCTGCAGAGCAGTTTGCAAAGATATTAATTTTTCTTCGTTTATAATACTTTCTTCAAAATGGTCTTGTATGACTGAAAAAAGATCTTTAATATTTTTGATAATCCGCCGAAAAATGCGGTGGTCTATGCGAACTTTTTTCAATTCTGCAGACAGTGGATACAATGGAATGATGGTACCCGTGTTTATCGGATCAGCATCGGAATCCAGTTTATCAAAATCCGGATGAACGATCTGAAAGCCGTTATAAAATTCAACCTTGCCATGAATAGCTAGGCGGTCTCCTTTTTGAATGGCATTTTTGATATATTTTACGCCATTGAACCATACAAGTGTGATCATTCCGGTGCCATCTGACAAAACAGCCTGGAATAATTTTCGCTTCCGGGCCTGGCGTTCGCCGCAGACTTCCACCGTTCCGACCATGGTCGCCTGATCGCCTTTTTTTACATCGCGGATTGATTTTACCGTTGTGCGGTCGAGATAGCGGCGGGGATAATAATGCAGCAGATCATTGACTGTATCAATGCCGGCGGTGGACAGAGCTTCAGCCCTCTTCTGCCCGACACCTTTAATATATTTTATAGAGGTATTTAAATCAGTTTGGGCTGACACAAGGTATTATTTCCATTCCTTGCGATAGGTATACGTCACTGTTTTAGAACCGCCGGCGTCCAGCAAAAGAGGAAAGTGAATCGTTGAGGCATCTTTCTTGATATAATTGTCTGACGCATTTCGGATAACCCAATCACCATGAATCTGCTCCACAAGACGGATATCCACTCTTTCATCACGTTTATTTTTCACAACGATTTCTATGGATGCTTCTTCACTTTTGCGCTGACGGTCATAGTGAAGGACAATACGCTTGCCGATCACATCAAAGGCCCGGCCAGCAGAAATGGTGGTTGTTTCTCCACGAGGAACTTGTTTCAGTTCATCCTCGCCGGCGAATTCAAGGGAACCATCAGACGACTTTAAATAAAGACTGACTTTTCCCTGGGGCAATGGAATATCTAAATTGTTTTCTGCAGTATTGGCTAGTTTGATCTCGATCTTTAGGGGTTCTTCTTTTTTGCTTCGCTCGGTATTTTCAAACACATACGTTTTGGTATAACCAACATTTCTGGGTTCGTACAAGCGTACGGTAACACTCTGGCTACGGTCTAAATCAATGCGTTCCGGAAGAGAATAAATATAAAAATCGCCAAGCTGTTCTTCAGCAGCAACAGGAGTAGCGGACATAGCGGACATTCTGGCTTCAGCCCGATAGACAGGAACCGGCCGGCCGCCTTTTTTCTGCAGATTGCCCTCTACCAGTCTCAATGAAAAATTGCTGTAATCTATATTACTGCTATTGCTGATGACTGCTTCAGAAATGAGTTCTGCCCGATTGCCATTCATCACAAAACGGTACACGGCATTCCAGTCAAAGCCACCCGATAAATAAACCAGTTCGCCTGATATCGTACCGGTCATTGGACTGTCAATATCCCAAGCCAGTTCCGGACGCAATTGAGGAACAGTAACCTGATCCCGGGTATACATATAATCAACTTTGGAGCGGGCGATCGTCATAATGTCTTTACGAGTCCGGAGGGTAATATTATTCCCCTTCATTTCGATAAGTGTTCCTTCGTGGATTTTTTCATTGTGTATTTTAACATAAACAAACTGTCCCAGTTTATCGCTGAAATATTTATCGCCGTTGAAGACATTATTATTATAACGCTGGTAGTGAATAGTGGCATCATGGAGCGACAGAAAAGGTGATTCAGGCAAAAGTCCGCCGGGGAGTTGGTCATAGGTAATTTCAGATAGCCCCGCCTGAACTGACCAGTAAATGGGTGTTTTCACCAATGCGATGTTATCTTTATAAACTGTCATATTTTGACTCAAGAGCAAAAAGGGCAGCATTATAATCCATTTTTTCATTGCAGCATCTCCAGATTAGCGTTCACTTTTTCAAGCTCAGCTGACATTTCTTCCTGTTTTTCTTTTTCTCGGGCTACCACGCTTTGCGGGGCCCGGCTGATAAATTTTTCATTGGACAGTTTTTTAGAAATTTCCATCAAGTGCCCGTTTATTTCGTCAGCACGTTTTTGCAACCGCACTTTTTCCACGTCTAAATCAATCAAACCACCCAGTGGAATATACAGTTCATTCTTACCGATCACCACCGTTGCTGATTGTTCCGGTTTCGCCTGGTCTGGACCAGCAGTTACCGATGATGTTTGCGTAAGTGCTGAAATAATCGTATGGTGTTTTTGAAGAAATACCACCATGTCACTATCACATTTAGCGATCAATTCAGATTGACTGCCCGGCGGTACATTCATGCGGCTGCGAACGGTGCGGATGCCTGTTACAATTTTCTGCAACAGTTCCATTTCCTTTTCAGCGGTATCATCAATTTTATTATCATTAGCTTGTGGCCATTGTCCAACAATGAGATCTGGATCATCTGCTCTTTTCACATGAGCCCACAATTCTTCAGAAATAAAGGGTGCGAAAGGATGAAGAACAGCTAATATTTTCCGCAGCACTTGAATAGCCGCGGCCCGTGAAACATCAGCCGCATGAGCATCATTCCCATAAAATCGTGTTT
Organism: uncultured Fidelibacterota bacterium; assembly: GCA_950063985.1. Taxonomy (GTDB): domain Bacteria; phylum Fidelibacterota; class Marinisomatia; order Marinisomatales; family TCS55; genus UBA2126. The sequence goes on along the minus strand of CATMBH010000024.1, from coordinate 5,847 downwards.
TGGCTATTTCAATATACCAGTCACAAAAATCATTCCACGTAAAATCATAGAGCACTTTAGCCGCTTCATTAAAATGAAAGCGGTTTAGTTGTCGATTATACGCTTTAATGGACTTTTGCAATCTGCTCAAGATCCAGCGTTCCGGAATATCCAGTTCTTCCTTATCTAAATCAATTTCCGGAATGTTGCCATCCTCCAGGTTCATGAGTACAAATCGTGATGCGTTCCAGAGCTTGTTCATGAAATTCCGGCCAACTTCCAAACGCGTGGATGAAAAGAGAACATCCAGCCCCTGGGGCGCCATGAGCATGGTTCCAAACCGTACAGCGTCTGTTCCATATTCCTCAAATAATTCGAACGGATCGGGTGAATTACCCAATGATTTGCTGAATTTCCGGCCTTTCTTATCCCGGATGATGGATGTGAAATAAACGTCCTTAAAAGGCAGATCACTTTTGAATTCATAGCCGGTTATTATCATCCGCGCCACCCAGAAAAATATGATATCCGGACCAGTTACCAACGCATCTGTTGGATAGAAATATTTCAGATCATCGCTTTCATCTGGCCAGTTGTGGACAGCTATAGGCCAGAGCCAGGAACTTGCCCATGTATCCAGCACATCTTCATCTTGCACCCAGTTATCAGAATCATCCGGCCCTTCAACAGACACATGCAATCTTTTCGGGTTTTCCCTATGATACCAAACCGGTATCTGGTGTCCCCACCAGAGCTGACGGCTGATACACCAATCTTTTATATTTTCCATCCAGTGTTTATAGGTCTTGACCCAATGCTCCGGATGGAATTTAATTTTGCTGTCAGACACTGCCTGCAGGGCCGGTTTGGCCAGATCGCTCATCTTCATGAACCATTGTTCAGACATATAAAATTCGATTGGCACTTGGCCGCGTTCAGAATAGCCTACTTTATTCACATAGTCTTCAGTTTTCTCCAGAAAACCCTGTTTTTCAAGATCCTTCAATACAGCTTTTCTAGCATCTTCCCTTGAAAGATTCTGGTATGCTTCAGGGGTATTTTCATTTAAAGATGCATCATCATTCATGATATTGATGAATTCAAGGTTGTGGCGTTCGCCCATGGCAAAGTCATTGTGATCATGGGCAGGAGTCACTTTTACGCAACCGGTGCCAAATTCCGGATCCACATAATCATCAGCAATGATCGGTATTTCCCTGCCAACCAACGGTAGTGTAACTGTTTTTCCAACCAAATGGGTGAATCGTTCATCTTTTGGATGAACGGCAACGGCCGTATCTCCCAGCATCGTTTCCGGGCGTGTGGTGGCGACAACCAAGTATTCATCATTATCTTTTACCGGATATTTAAAATACCAGAGGTGACCGTTGACTTCCTGGTGGATTACTTCCTCATCACTGATAGCTGATTTGGACACCGGGCACCAATTCACGAGACGGTGACCTTTATAGATTAACCCTTTTTCATACAATTTTACAAATGCGGATAGAACAGCTTTGGAATAACCTTCATCCATGGTAAACCGTTCCCGCTCCCAATCACAGGAGCAGCCCAGTTTTTTTAATTGCTGGATTATAATACCACCGTATTTTTCTTTCCACTCCCAAGCGTGCTCCAAAAATTCTTCACGGGTGAGGCTGTTCTTATCAATGCCCTGTTCTTTAAGCATTTTAACCACTTTCCCTTCAGTGGCAATGGAAGCGTGGTCCGTGCCGGGGATCCAACAGGCTTCTTTGCCTGCCATGCGGGCCTTGCGGATCAGGATGTCCTGAATGGTATTATTCAGTACATGGCCCATGGTGAGCATGCCCGTTACATTGGGCGGCGGGATGACTATTGTATAGGGTTCCTTATCAGGATTTACTTCGGCGTGGAAATAACCGTTATCCAGCCAATGTTGATACCATTTATCTTCGATTGCGGAAGGGGTATAAACTTTTTCCAGCTGTACCGTCATTTACATTTTTATTAAGCTATCGTTCTAAAATTAAACTAAAGGCTGTGGTCAGTTTTAAAACATTCTGATTGGCCTTTACAAGGTTGCCGCAGAGAATCCGGCAGAGGTTTTGCATGACTTTATATCCTGTTTCCGGATGGGCATCGCATAATTCAAACAATTCTCCTTTCGTGATTTTGGCCAGTTTGCAAGCCGATAAAGCCTTCACATTTGCAGTGCGGCGGTCGCCGTCATTGAAGAGTGACATTTCACCAAATAGGGGTTTGATTTCACTGGTGAGTTTTATGATTGCTTTTTCCCGGTTATCTATTTCTCCTTTATTCATGGAAAGGGTCAATGCCTGGTTAATTTCTACTTCTCCTTCCAGAAGGAGAAAAATGGAATCTCCTATATCCCCTTCTACGATAAAATTATCTTTAGCGGGCACATCAACTATTGATATCTTTTCAGCAAATAGTTTTATTTGCGATTCTTCCAAACCGCTGAAAATGGTAAAACCCTTTAGTGCGTTTACATCCATATGCGCCTCACGTAATAATGATGGCACGATTACCATCTTTTATTCTATAATTTGAACCAGGATTAATCTCTAGGGATATTTTACTTTCCTCCTTTAGAGAAATTCCCCCTTCTTTCAATTTGCGTTCAATGAAGGCATCTAAGGCTAATGTATCAGCTGAAAGAATTTCCCCAATACCCAGGTTCTCCTCTTCAGAAAAAACACCTACAAGAATTGAATTATTTTTCTTTCTAAAATGGTTAAAAAGATTATCAAATGGTTTACCGATAAATTCACTTGGAATATCAACCCTCTTGAAGCGGTTTTTAGAAACATTATCCAGTAATCTATTCACTGTTTGAGGAATACCCGGATCCATGACATGGGACGCAAGCATATATGCACCAAAATCATCACTGATAACCACTTCATCTGCATTAGCCCTTTTAATATGCGTCAAATTTTCTCGGTCATGGAGATATGCAATTAAACGAATATTGGGTTCTAATCCCTTGATGGTTAGTGCAGCCCGTATTGTTTTATCATCCGGATTTTGAATACTGTCATTTATATCACTGGGGATGATAATAACTGTTTCTGCTACCTCCAGATTAGCTTTTTCCAATACCTGTTCACTGGTAAAATCGCCTACAACAAAGTGCAAACGTATTTTCCGATAACGAGTTTTCAGACGTTCGATTTCTTCTTCGTCTAAATCATTTATAAGAACAATATTTTTACGAGGTGCTTCTGCTAAATACTGGATGGAATGGATAATTTTATCAGCGTTTCTGTTCCACCCACAGAGAATAATGTGATTTTTTATGTTTACTTTTTCCAAGCCTTTTTCCTCCCGGATTCGTTTGGCTACAAAAATGGATGATATGATCGCTGTAAACATAGCTGTTAACGAAATTCCCGCAAACATAACCAATACAGCAAACATTCGACCTTCGGGCGTCTTAGGTGCAAAATCACCATAGCCTACCGTCGTCATTGTAACGATAGCCCACCAGAAAGGAGCTTCTCCTTCGGTAATCTTACCTATCTCTAGCATACGCAAAACCAGTCCGCCCAGGATCATGACCAAAAAAATACCCAAGCCGACCTGGAAGAAACTGTTGCGAATTAGTAAGTGAAACCAGTGACGCATAACAAAAAATTTAAGTCAGTTATGAGAAATAAATAAGTCAAGAATTAGTTCTTTTCAAGAATTCCTACAGTCTCAATATGTGGTGTATGAGGAAACATATCCACTATCGACAGTTTTTTAAGAACAAACCCATCTTTCATTAAAAGATCCACATCCCTGGTTTGAGTGGTGGGATTGCAGGAGATATAGACTAACCGCTTTGCTCCAAATTTTGGTAAAGCGGAAACTGTATCCTTGTGCATTCCGGCCCTTGGCGGATCAATGACAATCACATCCGGTGGCGGGATAGCTTTCTTCCCAAACCCTTTTTTGAAAAAGAAGTCCAGGTTTGCTTTGTGGAAACGCACATTGGTTATGCCATTGGAAATGGCATTGCGCGTGGAATCCTCTACTGCTGAGGTAATGAGTTCAAACCCATGAACCTCTTTTGCTCTTTGCGCCATGAATAAAGAAATGGAACCGGTACCGCAATAAAGATCGTAAACCGTTTCTTTCCCAGTTAATCCAGCTCCTTCCAAAGCAACATTATACAGCTTTTCCCCTTGCCTGGTATTGGTCTGGAAAAAGGAATTAGCAGAAATTTCAAATATAAGATCACCCATTTTTTCAGTGATTGTTGGCTCACCATAAAGGAGTGTTTCATATTCCCCAAAAGCAATATCTGATTTTTTCGTGTTTATATTATTAATTATAGAAGTCACTTGCGGGAATTGTGTATGAATATGATCTGCCAGCGGCTTGATCAGTTCCGGATTCTCATAACTGGTGACAAGGTTTACCATGACATCACCGGTATTATGTCCAAAGCGCAATACAAGATGCCGGAGAAAACCAATGTGTGTTTTTACATCGTAGGGTTTGAGATTTAATTCCCGGGCTTTTGATTTCACTATATTGAGTATATCATTACCCAATTCCGGCTGAATGTGACAACGATTGATGTTCAATATTTTATCATAACGGCGAGGAACATGGAGCCCCAGAGCAAAATCATTTTCAGCATCATCTGCTTCGCTAGGCAAAATCCAGCGGCGGTTGGAAAAGGAAAATTCCATTTTATTGCGGTAATTATAATGCTCATCCGCCGCAATGACTTTATCCACAGTAAAATCAGCGATTCCGGCCTGGCGTCTGAATAAATCCTCAACCTGCTGCTTTTTTTGGTTTAACTGTTCTTCATAATCCAACTGCTGTACAGAACAACCTCCGCAAAAGTTAAAATGTTCACAGGGGGCATCAACCTTAAATGCCGATTCCTCCAAAATTTCTAATGGCCTTGCTTCAGCAAATCCTTTCTTTTTTCGATAAACAAGTGCCCGGACTTTTTGTCCGGGAATGGAATTTTTGACAAATATGACATAGCCATCCACTTTGGATACACCCCGACCACCATAGGCAAGGGAATCAATGGTCAATTCAATTTCTTGACCTTTTTGAATGGTTGTTTCAGGCATTTAATAATTATTTAAGGTTTGATCTTTATATCAGATCAACTGGAGACTATATTCAAATAACTGATCAATAATTTCTGCAGATCTTGAATACCAATATCTGCATTGGCCATTGTTTGTTCATGGCTCAATTCTTCATCGCTCATACCAGCTGCCATATTCGTAATGACAGAAAGGGCGGCTACTTTCATTCCAGCATGCCGGGCTAATATTACTTCTGGCACTGTGGACATGCCCACTGCGTCAGCTCCTAATGATTTTGCGGCTCGTATTTCCGCTGGCGTTTCAAAACTGGGCCCGCAGAACCAGATATATACACCTTCATGGAGTTTAATGTTATTATCATCTGCAATTTGATGGAATTTTGCGCGCATAACCGGATCATAGACATCCACCATATCCACAAAACGGGATGTTTCTTTTTCTCCAAAAAGCGGTGATACACCGGTAAAATTAATATGATCATTGATGAGCATGACACTTCCCGGTGTTGCTTCTTCTTTTAAGCTCCCGGCCGCATTGGTCAGGATTAATTGTTCACACCCCAACCCTGCCAGCGTTCGAACAGGGACTTTCATAGCATCTGCTTGCCCTGATTCATAATAATGGACACGTCCCTGCAATACAGCTACTTCTGTACCTTTTACACTCCCCAGATAAAGAGTGCCATTATGCCCGGCTACACCCGCTGCAGTGAAGCCATCCAGATCATCGTATGAAAAAGAAATTGCATCTTCTATAACATCTACAAAAGAACCCAAACCTGACCCAAGGATGACCCCGGTTT
>CATMBH010000023.1:0-11350 GCA_950063985.1 uncultured Fidelibacterota bacterium | reverse complement strand
GGATCTTGTAGATACCGAGCCGTTTTACGACTGTTTGTTCAATGGCATATTTTGATGGATCCAGAACAGTTCTGAATTCGCCTTTTTTTACATCTCGATCCAGTTTTACCAACACATAATTTGGGTCGTAGTCCTGGGCGGAAAGTCCAGACAGAAATATGATTATTGCTAATAGTTTTTGCATTGCAGTTTAGAATTTAAGCTTTATTGAGTATTTAATAGTGTGATTTGGGACTCACAAAAGAAACGATTTTTGTAATGGTATTACTCACTTACCCCATGGGGTAAGATCATTTAGCTATAGATTGGGCTTTTTTTACAACTTCTTTTGCAATCCCCTCAGGTATACCCGTTTTTTCTGAAATGTCTTTTAGATCAGTATTTGCGATCGATTTTGTCGAATCATAGCTTTGCAGCAGTTTTTGCACACGTTTTGGACCCATGCCCTCAATATCATCAAAAATGGATGATAACACATCCTTGCGCTTGCTGCGCTGAAAAGTGATAGCAAAACGGTGCGCTTCATCACGAATGCGGCGCAAAAGAATCAATCCCGGTGATTGCTTATGAATGGATTGCGGTTCAGAAATTCCCGGCACAAATACTTCCTCCAAACGTTTGGCTAAACCAATAATGGGAATATAGTCTAATCCAAGTTCCCGCAGTGCAGACACAGCCATGCTTAATTGTCCCTTGCCGCCATCGATCAGGATCAGGTCTGGAAGGCTGCCCTTCTCCTTTTTCACGCGCAAATAGCGTCGGTGAACCACTTCCCGCATGGCAGCAAAATCATCTATTCCAACAACAGTCTTGATTTTGAATTTCCGGTATTCTGATTTACGAGCTTTACCATCCACAAAACATACCATGGATGCTACCGTATTTGTACCGCCTAAATGGGAAATATCGAATGCTTCAATTCTTCTGGGCGGTGCTTTTAATTGCAGGTCATCCTGGAGCTGTTTTACCATTTTCGGAACCAATTCCCGCCGTTTCTTGCGGTTGATGAGCCATTCTCCTAATAGGAGTTTTGCGTTTTGATATGATAAACGTACTTCCTTGGCTTTTTCACCGCGTTGTGGTTGTCGAATTATTACTTTACTGCCTTTTTTCTCCGTAAGCCATTCCTCCAGATCATCCTGCCCATCCGGTAAAGTGACTACAGTAATTTCTTTAGGCAGAAAATCAGTATCCATATAAAAGCGTGAGATCACTGAAGCAAATACCGCCGATTCATCTTCATCCAGGTTTTGTAACGAAATCTTTTCTCTTCCAAATATGCGTCCATTTCTAACACGAAGTACCGTCATTACACCAATGTCATCTTTTCTGGCCAATGCAAAAATATCTCGATCATCAAAATCCGCAGCCACCTTTCTTTGGCGTTCCTTAAAACGCCTGATTGCATTGTACTGGTCACGATACATGGCTGCATCTTCATACCTTAAATCAGCGGCAGCAATATCCATTTGTTTACGAACATAATCTTCCGTCTCCTTAGTCCTACCCTGTAAAAATTTGATGACACGTTCGATCATGGCATTATAATGATCTCTACTCACTATACTCTCACATGGTCCTTCGCATTTCTTGATATGATAATCCAGACACAGCTTCACTTTTTTGGCCACGACAGTTTGATCATCCATATAATAACTGCAGCTGCGAACCGGAAAGATTTTGTGCAGAGCCTTCAAGGAATAACGAAGATTTTTCACATCCGTATATGGACCGAAATATTTGGAACCGTCTTTTTCAATTTTGCGCGTGAGCAGTACCTGTGGATACGGTTCATTGGTAATACGAATAAATGGAAATGATTTATCATCTTTTAGATCTACGTTATATTTGGGTTGAACCTCTTTGATCATATTGGCTTCTGTGAGCAACGCCTCTACGTTACTGCGCACAATGATCCATTCCACATTCGCGATACGCTTTATCATGGATTGATTTTTTGGCGTCTGGTATTTATTTTTCTGAAAATATGATCGTACACGGTTACGCAAATTCTTGGCTTTACCAATGTATATGATATCTCCATCCTTATTCTTGAACTGGTAAACACCGGGTTTGATTGGAATATTTTTTAGTTTATCTTGAAAAGAGCGCATGATATGAATAAGTAAAAATAATGATGATAATCTATTTAATTAACACCCCTTTTACAACTTCCACGTTTTCATCTAATTGAAACTGAATGGTTCATCAGTTTTTGTTTTTACAGCCAGCATGCTTAATTGCAGGATCTTGACCTGTTTACTTTTTTGTAACCAGATTGCTGATACAAATACTAAAAACATAGAATAAACAAATTTTCCTCATTTATATTGCTGCATCGCTTCAACAAGGGACTCCACTCCCTCCATCGGCATAGCATTATAGATCGACGCTCTGAAGCCTCCTACAGAACGGTGGCCTTTTAAAGTAACAAGTCCACGATCAGCACAATAATCCAGGAAATGCTTTTCGTCTCCGCTTTCGGCAAACACAAAGGGTACATTCATTAAAGATCGATCTTGTTCAGTTACTGGACTTTTGAATAAGGGATTGCGCTCAATTTCCTCATAAAGCAGTTTTGCCTTGGTTTTATTCTGTTTATGCATAGCATCCACTCCGCCCAATTCCTTCAGCCATTGCAACGTTCTATTCACAACAAATATTGCAAATATCGGTGGAGTATTGTACATAGAATCCTTATCAGCATGAACGGCAAAATCCAGCATGGTGGATAAATCTCTTTCTGAACGACCAATCAGGTCTTCCCGCACGATAACCATTGTTACTCCGGCTGGACCCATATTTTTCTGGGCACCGGCGTAAATGATACCAAATTTGCTCACATCTACTGGTCTACTGAAAATATCTGAACTCATATCCCCCACTAAAAATCCGTTAGCATTTGGAAATTCCTGCCATTGCGTGCCAAAGATAGTATTGTTAGTTGTAATGTGTAGATAAACCTGATCAGGACTTTGTTCAAAATCTTTGGGAATATGATTGTGAACCGATGCTTTCGATGAGCAGACAACCTGCACATTTCCAAAATGACGGGCTTCCCTGATGGCTTTTGCGGACCATGCTCCAGTATCTGTATAATCAGCTGTTTCTCCGTCTTTTAATATATTCATAGGTATCATGGAGAACTGCAGGCTGGCTCCACCCTGTAGAAAAAGTATTTTATAATAATCCGGCACGTTAAGTAATTGGCGTACAAGTTGACGTGTTTCTGACACCATATCTACAATGGGCGCAGAACGGTGACTCATTTCAAGGATGCTCATGCCGTGACCATTAAAATCAATGGCTGCGGCTGCAGCTTGTTTTAAAACATCATCTGGTAATACTGCCGGTCCGGCGCTGAAATTGAATTTTTTCCGCATTATGAAGGATAGAAATTACTTGTCATATACACCTATAGTATAAAACAAAAATGCCCCGCTAATGCGAAGCATTTTTAGAGTATAGTTCAAACTATTAAACTTAAGGTCTTACAATGCGGTACGGCAGAGACCACACAGCTGTATTGTAACCACCGTCACTAATGAATAATGTAGCATTATCGATCAATTCATAGTGCATATTAAAAACTCGTCTCTGTTGCTCTGGGCCAATATTGTGAGCACGCCAGAGTTTCGTAAATATGTTGTCATCTGCAGTTGCATCATAAAACAATCCAGAATCATGCATACTCCGGCGAGCACGCTCACCATGGCCCCGGCCATAATGCATGGCCACTTTTTCGCCGCTGTCCCATTCACCCATATCGAATACAGGATCATCATTTTCCACAGTTAACTCAATACGCAGTGTATCACCTGGGTTAAACGAGGGAAGATCATTCCTGGGAATAAATACTTCACTCGCATTATCAGAAGAATAGTTGAACAATGCATCACTGCCCGCTGCTGTATAAAAGGATAGATCAGTGATCCTTACTTTGTCACCACCGCCACCAATACCAATGGTAATACCTTCAATCCTCCAGGGACGGTTATTGCTGCTGTCCGTGCGCACAAAACGAATTCGTCTTTCGAACTCTTCTGAAAATACCTTGACGAATGAATCTACCATGGTATGATTGGAATCATAAGCTATTACATAAAAGTTGCCGCTCATAGAACGGTACATATCTGCGTAAGCTGTATCATCCTGAACATCAAATGTTATTGTTCGACTCCAGTCTGTAACATGTCTTCCAAAACGCAGCCTGTAACCCGCATTTGGCCACAGCGTATCTGCCAAAACTTTCAATCCACCGTCGGTGTCTAAACCATCTGAGTATTCTTCATCAAAAGCCCCTTCTGTATCCAATACTTCCAGACTTAAAACGATATCATTTTCTATCAACTTCATGAGTTGTGAAATATCATCATTTTCCTGATCTTTAACGTCAGCACATGACATCCACAGCATACTTATTACTGTAATAATTGGTATATATCTCTTCACTTTATTCCTCTTTATCTTTCATTTCTGTTTAACAATTTACCAGCGGTCTCTTTTTTGACGGCGCTGGCGTGATTTTTTATGTTTCTTTATATTTTCTTTTGCTTCTCTGCGCATTTTATCCGGGGCCAACATCAACTTTGCTCTTTGAGATGTAGTAAGCACTCCTTCAAGGCTTTCTATAAAATCCACCCGAGTACTGATTTTACTGGTTTCGATTTTCTCAAATGCTTTTATGGCATCGGCAAGATCTTTATCCGAAACATCTTTACCATCTTTTAAAGATTCATATATTGACTTTAAAGACATTTTTTGTTCTCTACGCAATTTATCCACAGCATCCTGGTGAGCTCTGAATTTGGGAAAAAATTTCTCCGCTTGATTTTCAGTTAATTCCAGTTCTTCGGTCATTTTCCAGATACCCATTGCTTTACTAGATTGACTGTCTCCACTTTTGTAATCAGGCTGTGCTGATAGAGTCATCAATGGAAGAGTTAAAATGAGTGTAATCAATAACTGTCTCATAATTTGATCTCCTTTGTGTTGAATGCATATTCATATTTTTCTTCTTCAAAAAATTCTAATACGTCCCAAACATCATCCTCATCCAATAAATAAAGGGCCATATCTGCAACATAAAGATCATAGTCACTTGAATCAAGTTCACTGAAATAATTATAATCGTCATCATAGCTGTAATATTCTTCAAAGCCCATGTCAAAAATTGAATTGTTCAATTGTGTAAATGAGGCCCAACCAAAGATAAGCAGCAATACGGCAGTCGCCATACTGCTTTGAAACCTTGCCTGCTGCAATTCTAATTTACGCTGTGTAGCATGCAACCTGCCGATGAATTGTGTTTCATCGATGGCAGCATTGTCAATATTTAATGCGTTTTGTAATTGGTCTTCAAAGTTCATAAATATCTTTCAACCATTCACGGAGTTTGTTGATGCCATGATGATAATTCACTTTTGCCGAACTTTCAGTCATGTTTAGCATTAAGCCAATGTCTTTAAAGGGTAATTGTTGATTCAAACGCAGCATGACCACATTCCGTTGTTTTCCGGGGAGTCTGGCCACATGAGCCCAAATTTCTGTTTTGCTGATCGGTGCGTCTTCATTGGAATAGGATTGTTCCGGCATCTGGTCAAGGTGTAAAAAATTCCGCCATTTATTCCGTGTGAGATAAGAATTGGCAGTGTTGACTTTTGCTCTATATAAATATGTAGTGAATTCGGCTTCGAATCGAAATCGTTTAAGTCCTTTGAAACATTTGATAAAAACAGTTTGCGCCAGGTCTTCCGCATCCATTTCATCAATTGTGATGCGTACAAAAAATCTGTAAACCGAGTCCAAGTGACGTTTAACCAATTCGTCAAAGGCTGACTGGTCTCCTTTTTGAAATAGTCGTATGAGTTCATGGTCTGTTTTCATTCATTTACACCGTAAGACACGATTGTCACCAGAAAGGTTAAAAAGAATTTTTCAAACCCTAAAACAATAAACTTGTTTCGTGTAAGACGATTCCAAATTGACTAATTTTGCCCATGTTGGAAATTACTCCTAATAAGAATCAGTGTGAAGCCATTGAACACCCCCCAGCTCCGTTGATGATCCTGGCCGGCGCCGGCACTGGAAAAACATTCACACTGCTGTACCGAATTCGGTATCTTTGCTCGACCGGTTCAATCCAACCTAAAAATGTACTGTTGCTTACATTTACTGAAAAAGCTACCGCAGAAGCTAAACATACCATTCGCGAAATCATGGGCGATGATGCTGAATCCATTTTTGTAGGTACTTTCCACAGTTTTTGCCATTCAATCCTACGTCGCTACGGTACAGAAGAGCGAGTGCATGATGTGCTGTGGCAGGACAGCGATATTCTCTATTTCCTGATCAATAATTTTGATGAAATGGATTTTATTCAGTCCCGCGTTTTTTCTGCAGATCCCGTCAAGGCTATCAGAGAATCATTCATCCCATTTTTCAGCAGAATCCGGGATGAATTACTTACGCCGGAACAGCTAAAAGAAAAGGCAGAGCAAATCAAAACTTCACCGGATTGGATACTACAGGAATTTCCAGGAATACATGATAAAAATACAGACTTTGACGATGCAGTGCTTCAGTTAAAGGATTTAATAAAAGCCTACGATTTTTTTCAAAAGGCAAAAAAAGATAATAATGCCCTCGATTTCGGAGATATGATCTTGGGATGCTATGAACTGCTAAAAGGAAATAAAGCTATACTTACGAATGTCCGCGATGAATTCCGCCATATTTTTATCGATGAATACCAGGATAACAATTACGCGCTGAATTTAATCGTTAACCTGATCGCAGAAAAGGAACCCAGTATTACCGTGGTTGGGGATGAAGACCAGTGCATTTATTCCTTTCGCGGGGCAAATTATTACAATATTTCAGATTTCCGCAACCAGTATGGATCCCACCCACAATACGCCGAAATACCTCTGGTAGAAAACCACCGTTCCACTCAGGAAATTTTAGACCTCGCAAATGTATCCATTCGAAACAATCCAGACAGAACAGAAAAAAACCTTAAATGCCCCCCAGATATACCCAAAAGCGGGCCCAAGCCGGCCTGGATCCAGGCGGACAGAACACAAACTCTACAGTCCGTCCCTATTCTTATCCATGAAATTATAAATGACGGCCGTTCTTTATATGGTGACATTGCGGTTATTTGTCGAGGCTGGTCCAACGTGAGGGCTGTCTCCGACGCCATGCAAAAAACAGCCATTCCTGTTGACATTCACATTGAAAAATTCTTTGACGTACCAATCGTTAAGGATGTGCTGGCTTGGGGCCACCTGATTAATAACGACAGACAGACAGAAATTGCCCTTTTCCGAATTTTATGTCAGCGCATGGGCGAGGATTGGTCACGAGTATTTTTCCGTTCCATGAATAGAATATCTACAGAAGAAAAACTGCATGAACTTAAAGACCGCAGAAATGAATCTGTGGAATTACGAAAACTATTGGATGCCCTTACCTCCCTGAAACATTCTCTTGATCAAAACCGGAAAGCGGACGAAATGGTCTGGGAAATTCTGAATGTGATCAAGAATTCACCGCTGCTTACTGCCATGCGTAATAAATACCGCTATCGTGAAAGATTGAACCTTGCTAACACTGGTGAAATTCTGAACATTGCAGAACAATTTGTGAATACTGATCTGGGAGGTCAACTCGGTGACTGGCTTGACTTTATGAGAGTCATGACATTATCTTCAGACAGGAAAGCAGCTCAGCCTGACTTAGAAAACCAACGACTGGCCGTGCAAGTAATGACCATTCATCAAAGTAAAGGATTACAGTTTCCGATTGTAATCCTGCCCTTCCTGCAGAGCGGAAGTTTTCCCTCAAGCCTGAAAAAACATCCTATCATAAACAGGTTGCCATCTTCATGGATGAGCTGGGAACAGGACACAGAAACCACCTTTCGTGATATACATAACCGCGAGGAACGGCGCGTCTTTTATGTCGGTGTCACGCGGGCGGAACGGGAATTATACCTTTTTGGACCAACCAGTAGGCAATCTATGTTTACAAAAGAACTGGAATCAGAGAACCCTCAACCCATGGAGATCAAAACCATGAATGAACACCAAGATAATTCACTTTCACTCAGCGAACGTAAGCAAGGGCTATTGGCTGACCTAAACCGTGAAATCGCCGCCAAACAAATAGACAATGCACGGAACATACTCGATGAGTTGGAAAAGGCTGACAGAGGTGAAACAGCGGATGGGTCTACCCCTGAACCAGCCAGCCGTGAAATGCTGTACTTGTCGGCAACGAAGATTGAAACCTATGACACCTGTCCATTGAAATACAGGTTGAAACATATCGATAACGTGTCGGAGCGAAAAACCCGTGCCACTTTGGAATTCGGTTCGATCATGCATGCCGTCTTGGAAGAATTCCACGGATTGAAAATAGCGGAACAAACAGAAGAAAATCTCAAATACTTGCTGAACAAAAACTGGCGAGAAGATGCCTTTGAATACCGTTTGCGCGGAGAGGAATTCCGGAAGCAAGGTGAAGAAATTTTGTCCGATTACTTTCGATTTATCCAGGAAAATCCCCCAAACGTGCTTAAACGGGAAAGTCCTTTTTCCTATGTCATGGATGAAATCAATGTAAAAATTTCGGGTAAGATTGACCGCATCGACCAGGACGGGGACACACTGGCCATTGTAGACTACAAAACCAGTAAAAAGAAAGAAAAGGCGGAAACAAATTTGCAGATGGCTCTATACACAGAAGCTATATTACGCGATGCTGTTCCAGGCGTAAAAGGCAATCCCGGTAAAGCCAACCTTCATTTTTTGCGACATGGCGATGATCCCTTATCCTCACATCAATTTTCAGAGCAGAATCTGCAGGACAGTAGGATAAAAATCAGTAAAGTTGCCGATGGAATTCGCTCCGGATCATTTGAACCGGATAAAAATGAATTCAATTGCCGGTATTGTGATTACAAAGATTTCCTCTGTCCGGCGTGGGAAGAAGGTTAGCGGTGAGATGTAGCTGAAAATCGGATTTGGTGATAACTGTTAACCAATTACAATTAACCACTCACCAATTAATCTTTAATCAATGAAAACTGCATCGTCCCGGAATAATTATTTCCTTCGAATCGAATATTACTGGGATGAAATTTTGTATCATTTGATAAGGAATCTGTAGCTGTATAGGTCAAATTTCCTGTGATTTGAAACCAGTTATATGTTGTATCACTGGCATTAATCATAAATATTCGAGAGGTGTCACTCCCCGACCAGTTGGTCACTATTAATGATGTCGTCAGTACAGTGTTGGAATCCGGTTTCATCGATAACGTATATTCTTCTTCAAAGGAATAATTATTACCCTTCAGGTTAAACGTAAATACCTCTGTAGTATTGACCAATGCCGGTATATCCTCGATCAAGCCGTCTTCCGGTTCCTCCGGTCCAACACAATTCCACCCAACCAATAAACCGGTTATAAATAAAAAACAACCAATTTTATTCATTCTCATCCTCAATCTGTTTTACGTCTTCACTCTGTCCCATTTCCAGTTCTGTAATTTTGTCCATGGGCTTTTCAAGTGCATTTCGTCGCGGCCCTGTTAATGATTCATAATGTGTTGATACAGTTCCAAGTGTTTTACCCAGAGCATCTAGTTTTTCTGTGAATTTCTCCCATTGTTCACGAAATGTGATTACCAGTTTCTGCACTTCACCTGCTTTTTCTTCCATATGAAAATTCGATACTGCCTGTCGAATCAAAGAAAGAATTGCATACAGTGTTACCGGAGAACAGAGCAGAATTTTCTTCCCCAATGAAAAATCGATCAGATCATGATCTTCCTGGTTTAAAAAGGAATAAATACTCTCATTGGGAATAAACATCAATACATAATCCAACGTACCGGCATTGGGATCAATATAGGACCGACCAGAAATTTCTTTTACATGATTGCGTACATCTTTCAAAAATGCCTTTTTCTCGGCTTCCTGTTCTGTTTCATTTTCTGATGCCAGAAAATTCTCATAATGGCTCAACGGAAATTTCACATCCATGTTAATGTGTTTTCCGTCCGGGAGATTAAATTTGAAATCCGGGCGATCTGAACCTTCCTGAGATTGTTTTTCGTAGTTGATCCCTTCAATGAGGCCAATGAATGAAAGGATGTCTTCCACCATGCGTTCGCCCCATTGGCCCCGGGCTTGTGAACTGGACAGAATCTGCCTTAATTGGGTTGTGGTATCCGCCAGTTCAGTGATGCCTTTTTTGGATTCTACCATCTGACCCGTGAGCTCTGTGGTTTGCTTGTTCAGTCCCTCCAACTGTTTTTTCATTTCCTCCAGACTGGAATCAATGAGTTTTTTCTTTTCATCCAGTTGCGCATCGCTGCTTTTCATGAGATCCCCAAATTTGTTTTCGGCAATTTTCATGAATGTCTCAATGTTCTGATCCAGTGCTTCTTTGGAAAGATTGCCAAAGGCATCTTTCAGCTGCTGTTGATCAGGTGCATTATTGCGCTTTAACAGTAGCATAATAACTGCACCAAGGGCAATACCGATGACCAATAATAGAATTCCTATAGAAAAAGACATGGTATAAATTAAGTTAATATTGTGATTGGTAACTGGTCACCAATTATACACCAAATGCATCCAAAACCAGCCGGATCACATTCCCCGTTGCTCCTGCTTTGGGTCCGTATGGTTTTTCTTTTTCACCCCATGCTGTCCCCGCTATGTCAAAATGGCACCAGGGAATATCTTCTCCCACAAATTCTTTAAGGAATGCTCCACCTGCAATTGTACCTGCCTGCCTAGGTGCACCAATATTTTTTACATCGGCAATCTTGGACTGCACCTGTTCGCAATATTCTTCCCAGAGGGGAAATTCCCAAACCTTCTCTCCTGTTTTTTTTGAGGACTTTTTCACTTTCTCAATTAGTTTTTCATCGGTGCCCATGATTCCTGTAGCTATATGACCTAAAGCAACGAGAACAGCACCAGTTAAGGTGGCGAAATCAAAAATAAATGCCGGATCATAGTGCTTGCTGACATAACTCAAGGCATCGGCCAAAATGAGGCGTCCTTCCGCATCGGTATTCAGTACTTCGATTGTTTTGCCGTTATACGCAGTGAGAATATCACCTGGTTTGTAGGCCTTGGCGCCGCTCAAATTTTCTGTCGAGGCAATAGCCGCCACAACATTGATCTTGGGTTTCAAGGTGGCAATGGCATACATGCAGCCTAAAACAACTGCAGATCCGCACATATCAAATTTCATTTCATCCATTTTGGGAGAGGGTTTTATGGAAATCCCCCCAGAATCAAAAGTTAATCCTTTGCCAACCAATGCT
>CATMBH010000022.1:0-11925 GCA_950063985.1 uncultured Fidelibacterota bacterium | reverse complement strand
TATTTATCATACTGATGTTATAGATTATAAACCTGGATTAAATGAAAAAGAAATAGAGTCGGAGTATCAAAAGGCACTAAAGCATGTTTTGTGTTTGATGATTGTTGCTGATCATAATGTAGATGATAAAGAAATAGAAGCTGTTAGTAATATTTATAATAAGTTAACTGATAATAAAAAATTTTCAAAATTTCAAATTGCGCGGTCATGCCATAGAATGCAGAATCAATGCTGAAGACCCGGCCAATAACTTCATTCCATTTCCCGGAACAATCACAAGCCTGCATTTTCCGGGCGGCAAAGGCGTCAGGGTTGATTCGCATGCCTATGCGGGTTATGAAATTCCTACACAATACGATTCCATGATTGGTAAATTGATCGTGTATGCCAGTAGCCGCGAGCGGGCTATCAACCGCATGCAGCGTGCCCTTGAGGAAACCATTATAGAGGGGCCTAAAACGACCATCCCCTTTCATCAGGCGATCATGAAAGATGAATCATTTCGATCAGGCGAATTTGATACTAGTTTTTTAGAAACATTTGAATATAATCCAAACAAGGATTGATTAATCAGAAACGAAGATGAATATTCCATCAAACTTACAATATACAAAAGACCATGAATGGGTTAAAATAGAAAATGGTGTAGCCACAATAGGAATTACCGATTTTGCCCAGGGAGAATTAGGTGATATCGTTTTTGTTGAACTCCCGGAAGTGGGTAAGAGTTTTAATGCCGGTGATACTTTTGGCACTATAGAAGCAGTAAAAACTGTGACAGACCTCTTTTCGCCTATCAGCGGTAAAATTGTAGCAATCAACGAAGGTTTGGATAATGACACCGGGAAAGTAAATTCTGATCCCTATGGTGATGGCTGGCTGGTAAAAATAAGGTTGTCCGATCCTGATGAAAAGGATGGACTGATGTCATCCATTGCTTACGAAGAAATTATTGGCTAATGATGAGTAAAGTTTTTCAACAACTGCTTGACATAAAGTCAGAAAAAGGGGCAGGATATATTGTCCTTATTGACCCTGACAGAAAAAATGAAGATACCCTGGCTAAGCAAGTGACTGTTGCAAATAAATCTAACGTGGATGCTCTATTTGTGGGCGGTAGTTTAATGATGGACAGTAAACACAATGAAAGAGTTGCTGTTATTAAAAAGGAAGCAGATATTCCCGTCATCTTCTTTCCAGGTGGGTTGAATCAGTTAAATCAATATTATGATGCAATACTGTTTATGTCTTTGTTATCGGGTCGTAACCCCCAATATCTCATTGGTGAACAGGTTGTAGCTGCGCCGATCATTAATGACCTGGGGATAGAAGTCATCCCCACCGGCTATCTGCTTTTTGATGGTGGAGCCAATTCAACAGTTGAATTCATGAGCGATACAAAACCGCTGCCCATGAATCGTCCTGACATTGCTGTTGCACACGCATTAGCTGCTGAATATCTGGGTAAAAAACTTATTTATCTGGAAGCAGGCAGCGGTGCAACACATGCCATTCCCCTGGAAATAATCCAACAGGTTGCTACTGAAACAAATGTGCCATTGATCGTTGGCGGAGGAATTCGCACACCTGAAGCAGCCCGTGAACGTGTAGCAGCTGGAGCTTCATTTATTGTAACAGGAACCATTTTGGAAGAAAATGGCAATAATGGTTTAATGAAAGAATTTGCGGATGCGATTCATGGTGGCCAATCATGATCGATCGCCAAATGATTATCAATCAGATTCGTGAAAGTGCTGATGTAAAGAATACTATGATCGTTACTAGTGTTGAGGACATTGAAAAAGCAGCAGACATGATGGTTGCAGCTGTTCAAAATGGAAATAAGATTTTGTGGTGTGGTAATGGTGGCAGTGCTGCTGATGCCCAGCACATGGCTGCCGAACTCATGGGCGGACTCCGCAGTCATGACCGTCCAGCAATTCAATCCATAGCCCTGACAACGGACACCTCATTTATTACGGCCTGGTCGAATGATACGGATTACGAATCCATATTTTCCCGCCAGATCGAAGGACTTGGATCAGCAGGTGATATACTGATGGCTATTTCCACAAGCGGCAATTCCAGGAATGTGGTTAAAGCAGTTGAATCTTGTAAAGAAAAAGGGATTACTGTTATTGTTCTGACCGGTAAAACTGGTGGTGTGTTGAAAGATATGGGTGATGTTACCATTTCCATTCCCAGTGATGATACCCAGCGTATCCAGGAAGGTCATTTGCTGGCGGAACACATTCTCTGTGAAATGGTTGAAAAATCTGTCACAGGTTAGTTAACCTATGGAAGCACATCTCCACGATTATATCACCATGCTCCGCGTGGAAAGAAATTTATCATTGAATACTATCGATGCTTACAAGCGTGATCTTAAAAACTATGTATCCTATTTAGAAGCAAAGGGCTTGAGTACCCTCAAGGCTATAAAGCAAAAGCATATACGCGGATTTATCCGCGAATTATCCGATGCTCATTTAGCCCCAGCCAGTATTTCCCGGGTTTTTTCATCCATTCGTTCCTACCATTCATTTTTAAACGCAGAACTTTGGGTGGATAACAATCCATCACAACTATTGGAAGCGCCAAAACTACCCCGGAAACTGCCGGAAGTGTTAACCGTGCAGGAAGTGGATGATATTTTGGACGCTGTGGATGAAGCAGCTCCCCTTGCCAGGCGTGACCTGGCGCTGCTTGAAATATTGTATTCCACTGGACTGCGTGTGTCAGAGGTATGTCATCTCAACTTGACTGGTATGCTTTTGGAAAATGAAATGGTCCGCGTGTCTGGAAAAGGAAATAAGGAACGTCTGGTACCCATCGGTAAAAGCGCCATGGAAAGGTTGAATGATTATCTTCGATTTGAACGATCAGGGTTGGCTCGCAAGCTCGAAACGAAAGGCATTGTTTTTCTGAGCCGGAACGGCAGACCGCTCACACGCATGACAGTTTACAATATTTTGAAAAAATGGAGCCAGACTGCTGGTATCACCAAAAAAGTCAGCCCGCACACCTTGCGTCATTCCTTTGCCACTCATTTATTGGAAGGCGGTGCAGATCTCCGGGCCGTTCAGGAAATGCTGGGTCATGCAGACATTTCCACCACCCAGATATATACCCATTTAGACAAAGAACATTTAAAGGAGGTCCACCGGACATTTCATCCGCGGTGGTAGAATATGTTATTTAGAGTTCCAATTGAAGTATTAATCCTCCTGATCCCTGTGCTTGTGTTTGCACTGGTTTTTCATGAATTTTCCCATGCCTGGGTAGCCAATAAACTGGGCGATCCCACAGCCCGTTATTCCGGAAGACTCACGCTGAATCCATTAGCGCATTTAGACCCCTTTGGATCGTTAATGATATTATTTGTGGGCTTTGGCTGGGCGAAACCTGTTCCGGTGGATTCACGCTATCTGGCTAATCCCCGGGTGGATATGATGAAGATCGCCTTTGCCGGCCCGGCAGCGAATTTGCTTTTGGCATTTGTGGGTGGAACGATTATTCGTACCGGTCTTGTTAGTGGCTCGATCACATTGATGCTTCTATTATTTACTCAAATTAATATTATGCTGGCGGTTTTTAATATGATTCCAATACCGCCTTTGGACGGCTCGCAAATATTTTCAAGTATTATGATGCGTAGATATCCAGAACTTGTGTATAAGCTGCAGATGTACGGACCGCAGATATTACTGGGCTTGATCATGATCGGTTATTTTACGAGAATTTCACCTATATGGATAGTCATTAGTCCTTTTGTGAATTTCTTTTTATTCCTTTTTGCCGGGTTATGATCAGGAATGATAACGGTCATTTTTTTAAAAGAATTATTGATCGGCGAAGATCATCCAGTTCTCTTGGAAGGATAATTGTATTACTGGTAGTTATAATATGGCTGATTTATTATTTAATGAAAATTGCAGGAATAGGTTAAGCACATGAAACAGTTTGTAGAGTGTGTACCGAATTTTTCGGAAGGCCGTGATCTTGCAAAGATCAAACAAATCACCATTGCCATCGAAGCAGTGGAGGGAATTACTCTTCTGGATGTCGATCCAGGAAAGGATACAAATCGTACCGTTGTCACATTCGTGGGTTCTGTTGAGAATGTAGAAGAAGCTGCTTTTCAGGCAATTGCTACTGCTGCGGACGTGATCGATATGCGCAACCATAGCGGTGCTCATGCACGCATGGGAGCTACGGATGTGTGTCCCTTTGTTCCTGTCAGCAGTGTCACCGCGAAAGATTGTGTTGAACTTTCACATCGTGTAGCTGAACGGGTGGGCAAGGAATTATCCATCCCGGTTTATCTCTATGAAAATTCTGCCCAGAATGAAGAACGGAAAAGTTTGCCAAATATTCGCGCGGGAGAATATGAAGGGCTTTCTATAAAATTGAAAGATCCCCATTGGAAACCCGATTACGGACCGGCAAAATTCAATGCTAAAAGCGGAGCCACGGTTATGGGCTCGAGAGAGTTTTTAATTGCTTATAATATCAATTTGAATACACGAGACCAGCGCTTGGCCACAGACATAGCTTTTGAGCTTCGTGAAAAAGGTCGAAGCAAACGTATTCCAAATCCGGATTCACCTAACTTGTTGGATGGAAAAATTGTACGGGATGAAAAGGGAAAAGCAGTTATAATTCCGGGATTGTTCAAAGATGTGAAAGGTGTAGGTTGGTATATCGATGAATTTAAGCGGGCACAGATCTCTATCAATTTCAATAATTATAAAGTGTCCACTATACATGATGTATTTGATAAAGCCTGTGAGTTGGCTATTGAGAGAGGTATTCGTGTAACCGGTAGTGAATTGGTGGGATTGATCCCTAAAGAAGCTTTATTAATGGCCGGGCGTCATTATCTAAAGAAACAACGCCGCACCACCGCCGTACCGGAAACAGACATTATTGAGTGTGCCCTGCAATCTTTGGGTCTGAATGACCTTTATCCTTTTAAACCGGAGGAAAAAATTGTTGAATTTGCTGTTGGACAAAGCACCGGTAAGTTGTCGGGGCTGACATCTGATGGATTTGTCGATGAACTATCCAGTAATTCTCCGGCTCCCGGCGGTGGCAGCGTAGCAGCCCTGGCTGGCAGTCTCGGTGCGGCTCTGGTGTCCATGGTGGCAGCGTTGACCCATGAGAAGAAAGGGTTTGAAGCATCGCAGGATGAAATGGATGCCATGGGTAATAAAGCTCAAGAAATAAAAGATAGATTATCATTTTTGATAGATGAGGATACGAATGCCTTTAATACGGTTATGGATGCTAATCGACTTCCTTCAAATTCTGATGAAGAAAAAATTGCTAAACGAAAAGCAGTCCTCGCTGCAAACAAGTACGCCATTGAAATTCCATTAGAAGCCGCAGAACTTTCATTATCGGTTTTAGAAATCGCTAATGAGTTGGTGAAAAAAGGTAATCCAAATTCTGTCAGTGATGTGGGAGTAGCCGGGGAGGTTGCTTTGGCAGCTGTTCGTGGAGCTTGCATGAATGTGTTGATCAATTTGTCCGGTGTTAAAGATAAACGCTATACAAACAGAAAAAAGAAACAGGTGGATGAACTTTTGAATGAAGCACCAAAGTTGGAAAGAAAGATTTTCCGTCAAACACTAAAGATCATCGAAGGCTAATGGCTAAAATCCACCTATTATCTACAGACTTGCGTAACAAGATCGCCGCCGGTGAAGTAGTGGAACGACCAGCGTCAGTGGTTAAAGAGCTTGTAGAGAACAGTCTGGATGCCAACGCCACAGAAATCACGATTGTCATTGAAAAAGGAGGGCACCAGCTTATTCAAGTATCAGATAATGGTGGTGGAATTTCTCCGGATGACATGAATTTGGCAGTCCAACGCTATACAACGAATAAGATCGAAACAATTGATGATTTATTCAATATCAATTCACTTGGTTTTCGGGGAGAAGCCCTGGCCAGTATAGCTTCTGTTTCGGAAATGGAAATGGCATCATGTATCAATGGTGATGGCGGCTTTGCTGTTTCAATACTCGATGGCGAAGCAGGTGAATTAATACCGGCTGAACCTGTTCAAGGAACACGCATTGACGTCCGCAACCTTTTTTATAACACCCCTGCCAGAAAGAAATTTTTAAAGTCCCAGCGCGTTGAATTCCGTCAGATAGTTGCGATGGCCCGTAGATATGGACTTGCTTATCCTGAAGTGGCCTTTAAATTGTATCATGATGATAAAGAAATTCTGAATATCCAGAGTGAGAGCTTAAAAGAACGCATCAATAATTTATTAGATCCCACATACAGTGATCATTTACTGGAAGTAAACACCGTCAAAGGTGATTTTGCGATCAGTGGTTATGTTGGGAGTCTTAACCTTGTTCGTTCGCGTCCGGGTGAGCAATATATTTTCCTGAACCGCCGCTTTATAAAGCATCGTCTGCTGAATAACGCTGTCTATAGTGCTTATCAATCGTTGCTCAAAAGGGGTGAATATCCATTCTATGTGCTCAACCTGGTGAAGCCGGCAGACCAGGTGGATGTGAATGTCCATCCTATGAAGATCGAAGTGCGCTTCAAGGACGAATGGCGGTTATACCATGTACTGAAATCGGCTGTGGCAGATGCGTTGCGTTCCATATTAGACACCATTCCGGATTTTTCTAAAATGGAGACACAATTCCCAGAGTTCGGTAACTCATTACAACAGGCGACCCTATCATTGTCTGCAGTAGATACACCCATCCAACAAGGACTGCAGCGGGCGAAAACATATATGGATAGACTTTCTGAAAAGAAAAGCGAGGGAGAAGAGGTCAGCACCGGGAATATCTGGCAGATCCATGATAAATATATTGTTTCCCAGATCAATAGCGGTTTGGTGATCATCGATCAGCATGTGGCTCATGAGCGTGTTTTGTTTGAAGACGCCTTGAACGCATTTGAAAAAGCACCTTTGGGAGCACAAACGTTGTTATTCCCGGAAACACTAGAGTTTTCCGCTGATGAGTTTTCTGTTCTCCTGGATATTCTACCCAATCTGAATAAGCTTGGATTTCGCATGCAGGAATTCGGTAAAAATACGGTCATGGTGGAAGCCATTCCCTCTGAAATGGTGTGGGGGAATGAAAAGACCATTATTCGTGATATAATGGATTCATACCTGGAGAATAAGAAAAAATACAGTTCCTGGCAGGAAGGCCTTGCGGCCTCGTATTCATGTCATGCTGCTGTGAAAGCTGGTGATCCTTTGACAATCCAGGAAATGCAGGCACTGGTGAATCGTCTGTTCGCTACAAATCATCCCTACTATTGTCCCCACGGGCGACCGATCATTGTTCAGCTTTCAATTGAAGAACTGGACAAGCGCTTCGAACGAATATAATTTTTAATATTCTATTTTTTCTTAACCTTTTCATAGTGTGTTATATAATCTTCCACTGAAGTCATAGCGATGAGATTCCCGATTGTAACCAATGGGATCTTTTCCAGTTTCGTAAAGCGGATACATGATTTGCCCATATTTGGTTTTACCCCCATGTCTTTAAAGGCATCCGTTAAGATTTTTAATTGTTTTGGATCTGCATATACACCGTGCATATACACCGCCATGTGCTGTTTTTGTGATGCCAAAGCCACATAGGAAAGAGGTTTGCCGTTGTATGTGTCTGGGTAGGTTTCCAAGGGAATTTCGTAACTGATCATACCCCAATTCATGGTTTCAACATATCCACCAGGAATATTATCAAGAATTATTTCTCGTAATGCAGCAATAGCTGCCTGGCGGTCATCTGGTAGTTCATTTAAATAGTTTTCAACAGTTTTAGCTTTACTCTGGACCATGATATAAATTAATAAAAATCTGTTCGGATAACAGGTTGAAACAATTCTTTGCGGTGTGCACATACAGGATCTGCACTGCAAACGGAACATTCTGGGACAGTCATTTCAGGGCAGCGCTTCCTGGAAAAGAAAAAATATTCATCCACTGTAGCCATAGACCTACCCGATAGAATAGGCAACTGATCCACAGCACGATAAGCTGCATAACGAACTGCCCATTCATCATTTTCACTTACGAGTACTCTGTTTTCTAGATTATTTCGCAAATTATTGTCTACAACATCTATAAGACCCATGCGCAAATTGGAGCGCATGCAATGGTAATCAATGATAGGCGGTAGAAATTCATTTTCTCCAAATTTGAAATATTTCTCCGGGCGGTTATTAAGTATCATAGCCAGTAATGCACTTTTTTTTCTTAGGGGATCTTCCCTGTAACCACCAACATGATCCAGCATACCCAGGAATGATTTCAAAGGATGATCGGTCTCTGATGCTGTTTTTATGATGCTTTGTGGTGTCCATTTCAAATTCAACATGGTTTTGCCGTAACGATGAGCGGCTGCCAAATGCAGTTCCACGGCTGGCATAACATCTTTTCCTGCATCATCACGAAATAATTCCACCATTTCATCCAAAGTCTGATTGGCTTGTCTTTCCGGAGAAAAATATTCGGGATCATTATCCAACTTTTGTTGGTAAGCCATAAAAAGGTAAAAGGCTCCTTTGAGTTTTTCTCCACCAATGGTTTCTATCAATGGCAAATGATAAAATTCATCTCTTGTAGTCCAGAAACTGAATTGCTGCAGAGTAGTGGCGAAGAAATAATTCACTGTTAGTGGATGGTCAATATGTGGAAGGAAAGAGGCAATAAAATTATATGGTTTTTCTTCTTTTAGTCCGGATATGAGTTTTGCTGTACGTCGAACCTGATCTTGATTAACCTGAACACGTTCGTCTGCATGGATTTCCGGTGATTTTGATTTTCTTAAAAGCTTTTCCGGCCCGATGCCCGAGATCATTTCTGCAGCAAGCGCTGAAGCGGCCAGCGCTGCTTTTAGCGGATGTTCACCACATGCAATTCCTGTAATGGTAGCACCACAAAATGTATCACCGGCACCCGTGGGATCCAGCCCGTTTGTATCAACAGATTCAATGTCTATTTCATGATCGCCAATATAAACGGATGTACCTTTTGGACCTTTGGTTACAAAAAGAACTTTGCCAGTGGATGTTTTAATGTGTTTTGTATCGGGAAAAAGCAGGTGAGCTTCTTCTTCATTCATAAAAAAAAGATCAACACTGTGAATGACTGCACTTATTTTTTCAAGATTGTTTTTGATCAGGGGCATTCCAGTGCCGGCGGAAATGATTTTTGCATTTCGATCACGACAGGCGCTAATAAAATGACACTGTCTGGCCGTGTTACCCAACGGTGCTACATGGACAAGATCGCATTCAGAAAGATTGCTAGGTAAAACATCTGTCTTTAATGACTCTTCTGCGCCAAAAAATGCTTTCTTGTATATTGTTTTCCCTTGTTCCTGAATGATATGAAAAACTGGCAACTCTGAGGGTGTGATTGTTGGCCCGATCCAGTTTACAAGAGCTGCAGCTTGGGTGAGTTCTTCGGGCATAGGATTCGGTAAAGGTGCTAACAATGTTACGTCTGCACCGCATTTGACAGCAGCCAGGGCGGTGTACAATCCAGCTCCCCCTGGTGAAGTATAATCTGTACTGTAGATAGTAAGAATATCCAGCGAAGCACCGCCCACAATAAGGATCTTTGCTGACGTCAGCATGGTTTGCATTTTGAATTATTGATCTTTAACTGGCAATGGATGTTCTGGTCTTTGACATCCAAACAATATAAAAAATTGAGAAAAAGAAAAAGGTGTTCTTTCATTATAATTTGACTTTCTTTAAATATCGTTAATTGCCTATTAACTATTCACTATACTGTACATTTGATTTATCACAATCTTGTTTGATATGTTATTCATGCGTTGCGCCACTGCATCCAAACATATACCGGTACTCCTGACATAATAAGCAAAAAGCCCCAGTACACAATTTCTTGACCAGCACCGGCTATTGCCCACATCGTATAAAGAAACGCTAATACTGAAATCACGATGGTTTTTAATAGTCTGCCATTGCTGAACTTCTCACGTTCTTTGATAGAGATCATTAACTCAGCCATGGTTGAAAAAGCATATAAAAGAAGAGCGGTTAAGGTAGAAAGCAGAAGGATGAAAGTGAATTGTTCTACCAGATTCTTGGTGTAGTTCATCATCATTATCACAGTGACAAGTACACTCGAAACTACTAGGCCAAAAACAGGGGTTCCTCTTTTAGAAAGCCGACCGAATTTTGCAGGGAAAAGATTATCTCTAGCTATCGCCAAGGGGATTTGTCCTGATAAAAGAATCCAGCCATTGAGAGCGCCAAAACTTGATATGGCTGCCCCGGCAGCCACGGCATAGCCCGCCCAGGAGCCCCAGATCGAATTCGCAGCATCGGCAAATGGGGCTGTAGAATTGGCCAGCGCGGACGGCGGAATGATTCCCATAACAGCAACAGTTCCCAGGATATAAATGACAGCAGAAAACAGGGTTCCCAGAACTGTAGCCCGGGGGATTGTTCTTGTCGGGTCTTTTACATCCTCTGCCGGAATGGTAGCAGATTCTAGCCCAAGGAACGCCCACAAAGTCAATGCCCCCGTTGCGGTGATGGCAGAAAACGAAGATTCGCCGCTCATGTTGAAAGGAGTAAAGTTATCGATATTAAAGTACAGTAATCCAAGTGTGGAAATGACGGCAAGTGGCACAATTTTGAGTATGGTTGTGACGAGCTGTACAAATCCTGCATTACGCACGCCCATCGTGTTGATCCATGTTAGGAGCCAGATACTTGCGAGAGCCACGATCCCGGCTAAAAATGAGTTGGATGCGAGCGCAGGCCAAAAGAATGCGAAATAACCAACAAACCCAACCGCAATTGCAGCGTTCCCAATAAAGATGGATATCCAATATCCCCAAGCCACGATAAAACCGGCAAAATTACCAAAGGCCATGCGGATATAGATATAAGGTCCGCCTGTCTTCGGAATGAATCCACTCAAACGGGAATAAATCAGTGCGAGCAACATAGCTCCTGTGGCTGTGAATAGCCAGCCAATGATACTTATACCTCCGTACGCGGCAAGCGCTGCGGGCAGGAGAAAGATCCCGGACCCGATCATGTTTCCTACAACGAGGGCTGAGCTCATCCATAAACCTAATCCACGTTTTTTAGACATATTTGATTCCGATCGCATAGTTTAATCTTACATCATGGTTTCAGCGTAGCTAGTTGTGAATTTTCCAACTAGGTATTTGCCGAAATGAAATGGCTCATAGTGTGGCGGATTGTTGGTGTCGCAAAAGCGATCTAAGGGTGCGACAATGGTTTCAAAGTTTGGCTCAAAAAAGAAGGGAAAAGAATATCGATTTTTGTTTCCTGATGATATCACGCGATGAGGAGTGGCTTTATAGAAATCATTTGTCAATCTCTGCATCATATGGCCAATATTAATAATAAATGTTCCTGGAATATGAGGCGCTTTGATCCATTCATTGGCAGCATTCTTAACCTCGAGCCCACCGATATCATCCTGATACAGGATGGTGAGAAAGCCGTAGTCAATATGCGCCCCAATCCCATCTCCAACATTTTCTTCAAGCTCCTGCTCATAAGGAGGGTAGTATAATATTCTCATCGAATTATGTGATTTGCTGGTAAAGGACTGAAAGAAGTTTTTTTCTAATCCCAAACTCAAGGCAAGCCCCTCAGTCATTATGCAGCCTAGGTTCAGCATAAGATCCCAATGCGTTGACATCATCTTTTTAAACTTCGGCAGACTCACCAGCCATTGATTATGGCCCTGCAACGGCTTTCCCGGTCCAGTTTGATAGCTCGACTGTACGCAGTCTCTTTGGGTCACCGTAGACCAAAAACATTTTCAAAGTTGCTGAGGACCACATATTCAGCGCTGGGATTTATAATTTTCCCACTTATGACAGTTTCTGTTCTAGGATCGTCTTCCTT
>CATMBH010000021.1:0-12101 GCA_950063985.1 uncultured Fidelibacterota bacterium | reverse complement strand
ACCATCAACTAATTCACCAAATAGGCAACCTGAAAAAAGAAAGATAAATAGAGCGGAATTTTTTTTTAGATACCAGAACACTAATTCTCATGTTGTTCAATAGGCGAACAGGTGCACACTAAGTTTCTATCCCCATGGGCATTGTCAATCCGACCGACCGCAGGCCAGAATTTTGATTTCCTAGTCCACTCTGTAGGGTAAGCAGCTTCTTCACGGGTATATGAGTGACTCCAGCTGTCGCTTGCCGCATGTTGTGCCGTGTGAGGTGCGTTTTTCAGCACATTATCTTTGAGATCAACCCTGCCGGACTCTACATCCAAAATCTCTTTTTTTATGTGTATCAGAGCAAAACAATAGCGATCCATTTCTCCTTTTGATTCGCTTTCTGTAGGTTCGATCATAAGTGTGCCCGGAACTGGAAACGATACGGTGGGCGCATGGAAACCATAATCCATCAATCGTTTAGCGACATCTTCATCGGTTATTCCACTGGATTTTCTAAAGGGACGCATATCTACTATAAATTCATGACCCACCATTCCATTTTGGCCTGTATATAAAATATCGAAATGTACACTCAGTTGTTTGGCCATGTAGTTTGCGTTGAGAATGGCCACTTGGGTTGCTTTTTTTAGTCCTTTGTTGCCCAACATTTTTATATACGCCCATGATATGGATAGAATGCTGGCGCTGCCAAAGGGAGCCGCTGAAACAGCTTTGACACCTTCTTTACCACTGGTACTGACAATCGGATGACCGGGCAGGAAAAGAGTTAAATGATCTTTTGTAAAAATGGGACCCATGCCGGGGCCACCACC
The DNA here is from genome assembly GCA_950063985.1 of uncultured Fidelibacterota bacterium. GTDB lineage: Bacteria > Fidelibacterota > Marinisomatia > Marinisomatales > TCS55 > UBA2126. Next base: position 11,283 of record CATMBH010000021.1, on the reverse strand, counting down.
ACCATGAGGAATACAAAATGTTTTGTGCAAATTAATGTGGCACACATCGGCGCCAAAATCTGCCGGTTTACATAGGCCCACCATGGCATTCAAATTGGCGCCGTCCAAATAGACCTGGCCGCCATGATCATGGATGACTTCACACACTTCCTTGATATGGGCTTCAAACACTCCGTGGGTGGAAGGATACGTAACCATAAATGCTGCCAGATCATTGCTATGAGCTTCAGCTTTTGCTTTGAGGTCAGCCATATCGATGTTGCCGCCTTCGTCACATTTTACGACAACTACTTGCATACCATTCATAACTGCACTTGCGGGATTTGTACCGTGGGCTGAGGCGGGGATCAGGCACACATTGCGATGCTCATTACCATTGGCTCGATGGTAAGCGGCAATGACTTTTAGCCCGGCAAATTCGCCCTGGGCACCGGAATTGGGTTGAAATGAATAGCCCTTAAAACCAGTCATGTCACAGAGCCAACCACCTAATTCTGATATAATATCTTTATATCCCTTGGCGTGGTGTGCCGGGGCAAAAGGATGGAGGTCAGCAAACTCCGGCCAGGTGATACCCATCATTTCTGATGTTGCGTTTAATTTCATGGTACACGAACCAAGGGGAATCATACTAGTGGCCATGGACAGGTCTTTCTGTTGAAGCTTATATATATAACGCAGCATTTCCGTTTCAGAGTGATGAGTATTAAATACGGGATGGTCTAAATAAGTGGATGTTCTGCTGAGAACATGTTGAATTGGTGTACCACTAGGATCAATAGGTTCTGTAGCGAACACATTGAGAATATCTATAATATTCTCTTTATTTGATGTTTCATCTATTGTTATCCCTAATGTGCCATCACCATAATCGCGGAGGAGCATGCCAGCTTCTGTAGCTTTCTTCACGCAGTTTGAATCAGATTTAAAACGAACAGTATCAAAAAAATGATCATGGATAAATTCATAACCAGCATTTTCAAGGGAAGCAGCCAGCATGGCGGTTAAATAATTTACGCGTTCAGCAATGCGCCGAATGCCTTGAGGACCATGATAAACAGCGTACATGCTGGACATGATGGCCAATAGAACCTGGGCTGTACATATATTAGATGTGGCGCGGTCCCTGCGAATATGCTGTTCACGGGTCTGCAGTGCCATACGCAGGGCCGGACTGCCATGGACATCTTGAGATACACCGATGATCCTGCCGGGGATTTTGCGTTCATATTTATGATGCGTTGCAAAAAAAGCAGCGTGGGGACCACCATAACTCATGGGTACACCAAAACGCTGGGAACTGCCTACAACAATATCGGCTCCCCATTCACCCGGCGGTTTAAGCAGTGCCAGGCTCAACAAATCTGCGGCTACGGCGACAAGGACTCCCGCTTTATGGGCTTGGTCACATATTTTAGAATAATCTGAAATTCGACCATCGGTAGCAGGATATTGAATAAGGATACCCAATGTATCATCATTAAACTCAAAATCATGCTCATCAGCAACAATCAGAGTTAAGCCTATGGGTTCCGCCCGTGTTTGCAGCACAGCAATGGTTTGCGGATGGCAATCTTTCGACACAAAAAAACAATTTCGTTTGGGACTCAAACGGGCGAACATGGCCATGGCTTCAGCAGCAGCAGTGGATTCATCCAAAAGGGAAGCATTGGCAATATCCATTCCGGTCATATCACAAACCATGGTCTGGAAATTCAAAAGCGCTTCCAGTCTGCCTTGGCTGATTTCAGCCTGGTAAGGAGTATATTGTGTATACCAGCCCGGATTTTCCAGAACATTCCGCTGAATAACAGGTGGTGTAATTGTCCCGGTATATCCTTGTCCTATATAAGAACGAGTTACAGTGTTTTTTCCAGCGATGGCCCGCAATGTTTTAATCGTATTCAGTTCATCAACTGCAGCGCCGATATTGAGGGGTGCATCATCCAATATTTCCGCTGGAATCGTCTTTTGGACAAGTTCATCTAGGGATGTAAGCCCAAGGGTATCCAGCATGAAGGTTATTTCCTCATCATTTGGTCCTATGTGCCGGGCAGAGAAATTATCTGCTGGAGGTAAGTGTTTAAACATGGATGGTATTATTGATAGACGTAAAATCAGTCAAGTAATTTAGGGTGTTTTGTTTTAAACTTTCGAAAAGATAATATTCAAAATTACAGTATTTATACCATGTCTTTAAAATCAATCAATCCTGCCAATGGCGAAGAAATCGCTGCCTATAAAGAAATGTCGACAGATGAAGTTGATGGTATTCTAACCTCTGTAAATGACGCTTTTAACTCATGGCGCAAAACATCTTTTTCTATTCGAGGAGAATTATTGAAGAATGCCGCTGCGATATTGCAGTCAAATAAAGAAGCATTTGGACGGCTCATGAGCTTGGAAATGGGTAAACCCTACAGCCAATCTTTAGCAGAAGTGGTTAAATGTGCCAAGGGATGTGAATACTATGCTGATAATACGGAAGAAATTTTAGCGGACAGGATCATCGAGACAGATGCCTCAAAAAGCTATGTATCTCATCAGCCCATAGGCATTGTCCTGGCTGTCATGCCCTGGAATTTTCCTTTCTGGCAAGTGTTTCGCTTTGCAGCTCCAGCCCTCATGGCGGGGAATGTAGGCGTTTTAAAACATGCATCAAATGTACAGGGCTGTGCTTTAGCAATTGAAAATATCTTCGTCGAAAGCGGCTTTCCTGAAAATGTGTTTCGCACCTTAGTGATTGGTTCAAAACATGTTGAGAATGTTATTAATAATCCACACGTGAAAGCGGTAACCCTCACAGGCAGCACACCTGCAGGAAGAGCAGTTGCCTCTCAATCTGGTGCGGCATTAAAAAAGACAGTCCTGGAATTGGGCGGCAGCGATCCCTATGTTATATTAAAAGATGCTGATCTGGATCAAGCTGTGGAAGCTTGTGTCATCGGACGCCTGTTAAATACGGGGCAGAGCTGTATTGCCGCAAAGCGATTTATTGTAGTTACAGACGTTTTGGCAGATTTTCAGGAAAGACTGATTGATGAAATGAGGGTTAAAAAATGGGGTGATCCCTTTGAAGAGGATGTTGATTTGGGCCCCATGGTGAATGAAACAGCCCGTGACGAAATTCATAATCAAGTATTGATGAGCGTAGAAAAAGGTGCAGCCATACTATTGGGCGGAAAAGTCCCTGATAATCCTGGCGCTTATTATCCTGCAACTGTTTTAGGCAATGTCCGTCCGGGAATGCCCGCATTTGACGAAGAACTCTTTGGACCGGTGGCGGCCGTCATTGCTGCAGAAAATGAAGCAGAAGCCATAAAATTAGCCAATCAAACACCTTTTGGTCTCGGTGCAGCTGTTTTTACAAGTGATATTAAAAAAGGTGAAAAAATAGCATCAGAACAGTTGGAAGCCGGCAGCTGTTTCGTGAATGATTATGTACGCTCTGACCCCCGATTGCCTTTTGGTGGGATCAAAGCGTCCGGTTATGGACGGGAATTATCATCGAACGGCATCCTTGAATTTGTCAATTCCAAAACAGTTTATATACGCTAAATTTAAATTAATTTTTTATTTCTTGTTTGTTCTAATAATGTAGGTAATTTCACCCCCGATTTTTTAAGAGATATAGATAGAAATAAATTATCCTTTCTTTTGCTTAAAACATCGGAATTTTTTTGTGCTTTACAAAAAATAAAATATTGAAGAACCAACTAACCAAGGAGACAAAATGCGTATCCTTAAAACAATATTAATAGCATCGTTATTTGTCGCTTCGGCGTTTGCAGCTGTTTCAGGGACGGTTTCTGATGCAAAAACAGATGAACCCCTTGTAGGTACGTCTGTGTTTGTAAAAGGTACTTTTGTGGGTACCACTACAGATGATAGAGGAACATATTCATTAGATGCTTCACCGGGTGACGTTCTTGTGGTGGCTTATATTGGCTATAAAACACAGGAAATCGTTGTCGGCGAAGGAGTACTTGACATTGCTCTTGAAACAGACGTTTTAAGACAAGACGAAGTTATTGTTACTGGTCTGGCAACCACGGTAAAACGCCGAAATGCTGCCAATGCTGTTGCTGTCGTTTCGGGCGCTGATTTAGTCAATGCACCGATCCAAACACTCGATCAAGCATTGAGCGGACAGTTTGCCGGTGTAAACGTTCGCCGCAATACTGGAGCTCCCGGTGGTGGTGTTAATGTCAATCTCCGCGGTACATCAACGCTCACAGGAGGCACACAACCATTATACGTGATTGATGGAGTAATTATTAACAACGATGCTAACCAATCAGGTATTGATGTAATCACAAAATCCACTGGTGCGGGTAGTGAAAGGCCCCAGGGCCAACCCACCAACCGTATTGGTGACATCAACCCCAACGATATTGAAAGCATTGAAGTATTGAAAGGTGCCAGCGCCGCAGCCATCTATGGGGCTAAAGCCTCCAATGGTGTGATTATTATCAATACCAAGCGGGGTCGCGGAGGTAAAACAAAATTCAATTTTTCAACTCGTACTGGTCAATCATCTCTTCTAAAAAAGATGGGCCACCGTGTTTTTGAAGACTATCAAGAAGCTGAAGATCAATATGGAGCAGACATTGCATCATTAGGAAATAATTCAAGCGGCACTTGGGCTGGAAACGATTTTGACTACGAAGAAATCCTTTACGGTGAAACCGGAAAGTTAACAGAGCATACATTAAGTGCCATAGGCGGTAATGAAAGAACCCAGTTCTATTTTGGTGGTCAATATATGGATGAGGGCGGTATTATTGTAAATACCGGTTATAAGAAAATGTCGGGCCGAATCAACGTTAGTCACCGCTTCAGTGAAAAAGCAAAGCTTTCTATAGCTACGAATCTTATTCGCTCTGAAGCAGATCGTGGCGTTACTGGAAATGATAATACCAATATGACCTATGGGTTTTCCATTGGTTTTACACCCAGTTTCATTGATATAAGGGACACAGATGGTGATGGTGAGTTTCCAGACAATCCAACAAACCCGTCCAACCCGTTGGAAACTGCTGAATATTTTGTGAACAATGAATTAACGCATAGAGCACTGGGTTCGCTGACGTTCGATTACAACCTTTTTAAACAGGCAAACCAAAGTCTTAGCTTTTTAGGTGTTGGCGGTGCGGATTTTTACAACCAGGAAAATGAAGTATTTATACCACCATTCCTGCAGATCGAAGAATCCAATGATGAACCGGGTCAAGCTGTGATGACCACGACAGATAACTTGAACACAAACTTGTCATTGAACCTCGTTCATAAACTGAAGATGTCTGGCATGAATTTCAATACCACCGCAGGTCTGCAATATGAGACATATGACTGGAATTCAGTTTTTGTTCATGCTACAGGCATGATTCCGACCCAGACCAACGTGGATAAAGCCAGCTCTCAATCTGTGTATCATGACAGATCCAAGCGCCAGGATCGTGGACGATTCTTCCAGGAAGAAATCACTGTTGGTGACAATATCTATCTGGCTTTCGGTTTGCGCGGTGATGTGTCCAGCACCATGGGTAATACTGAAGAATACCAATGGTATCCCAAATTGGCTGCTTCGTATCAATTTGGTGAATTTGCAGGAATATTCGACAACTTAAAGCTTCGTTTTGCTAATGGCGAAACAGGAAACATGCCCCAACCAAGAGCAAAGTTTACCACCTTGTCATCTTCTAATATAGGTGGTATCAACGGACTTATTCCTGCGTCAACAAGAGGTAATTCTGGTATTAAACCGGAACGCACCGCAGAAACAGAATTTGGTGCAGACTTCTCTGTAATGGGAGGCTTGGTGACTGTGGAGGCAACCATGTATACACAGAACATCACAGACCTTATTCTTCTGGTAGACCTGCCTGCTTCATCTGGCTCGCTCTATGGCTGGGAAAACGGTGGAGAAATGGAAACGAAAGGGACTGAGCTTACGCTGGGGCTGAACCCAACACAACTTGTCAGCCTGGGAGGCTTGGACTGGAATTTCCGAATGAATTATTATACATCAGAATCTAAGGTTACAAAGTTGACGGTGGATCCTTACAATTTTGGTGGTTTTGCCACATTTCTGGGCACGTACCGCATTGAAGAAGGATGGTCACCTACAGCTATTGTGGGATCAGAAACAAATGCAGATGGAAGTTATCAAAAACTGGGTGATGAAAATCCTGATTACAGGATTTCTTTCCATAATTCATTCCGGTTGGGTCCAGTAGAACTTGCCTTTTTGATCGATCACAAGGAAGGTGGCCACGCCATTAACCTGGCCAACCTGATCTATGACCTTGGCGGTACGACAGCCGATTATGAAGAGAATGGCGGCGACCGACTTGGTGGTTTGGGTACGGTAACACAGCCCTATATCGAATCGACTACCTATACTGCTTTACGGGATATCAGCTTGAACTACACTTTGCCCAGCAGCGTATCTGATCGACTTGGTCTGAATTATCTTCAGGTAGGTTTTTCCGGCCGCAACCTATGGTTAGACACTGATTATACGGGGTTGAGCCCTGAAGTGAGTCAGTTTGGTAATGAAGCAGTTGGCGGTTCAGTTGATACGAATCCTTTCCCGCTTTCTAAGAGTATGTATTTCACACTTTCACTCGGATTATAATCCAGGAGGAAATAATTATGAAAACGATTAGAACAAATAAAACATTGAAGATCCTCCCCATGATAGCAGTTCTTTTTTGGGCTGGATGTGAAGATCTGGATTTTCCGGATCCAAATAACCCCACAGATGAGACAGCGACAATTCAAACACTGGTAACGGGAGCCGAAGCTGTCATGCGTCAGGATCTTGGTGTCTACCTCAGGGATCTATTGGTTGTGGGCCGTGAAGCCTACTACCTTGAACCTGCTGACCCAAGGTATACAGGTGAATTGTTACATGGTCCTATTGATCCAGGCGGCTTCCTCTGTTATCGCCCATGGCAAACCGCCTATAAGGTTATTGCAAATTGTGAGACCATTATGGGTAGTGCAAATGCAGATGCAGGTGCAACAGGGGTCGCTCAAACACTGCACGCCTATAGCTTGATGCGCTTGGTTTACTTGTGGGATGAAAGCGGCGCCCGCTTAAACTATGATGGTGATATTAATGCCGCTGTGGCCACCAAAGCAGAAGTGCTGGCCAAGATTGAGAGTCTATTAGATGCCGGCTACAGTGATCTGCAATCAGCTGAGAGCTCAGAGGATAACGAGTTCTCATTTTCATTATCCAGTGGATTTTCTGGCTTTGATACGCCAGCAACCTTTGCTTTGTTCAATCGCGGTTTACGTGCCAGGGTAGCTGTTCATCAGGATGATTGGAGCAACGCTCAAACGGCTCTAGACAATTGTTCAGCCTGGGCAACTTCCTCTGATCCGGATGAGGGTGTGTACCATGCATTCAGTTCTGGTGCCAATGATCAGGGTAATGAAATGTATGAAGATCCTACAGCCACAACGATCAAATTGGTGGTCCATCCCACCTTCTATACGGATGCAGATGCAGGTGATTCTCGCGTAAGCGATAATGTTGTCGTTAGGGCTGACACCATTATCTACGATGAACTGGAAAGCTATTTGGCTCCAAACCTGTATAGCAGCTCCTACGATCCGGTTCCGATAATGAGAGCCGTAGAACTGCAGCTGCTTCAGGCTGAAGTTCATATAGGCAATAGTGATTATTCATCTGCTGAAACAATTATGAATGCCATTCGCACAATAGCAGGAGTAGCTTCGTATTCTGGTACAGATGCCAGCAATGCCGTTGATCGTGTGCTTCATGAAAAACGCTATTCGCTTTTTCTTGAAGGTCATAGATTGGCAGATATGAGACATTATGGGAAAACAGATGAGCTGCCCATTGATCGGCCAGATCGCGGGGATACTATAGTAACATTCCCTATTCCGGAAACGGAAACACCTGGTTAAGTCATTATTAAATAATTAAAACACCAAAGGCCTCAATCGAGGCCTTTGGTGTTTTATAGAGAAAAGGAGAATACAATGAGGAAATTCATACTTATTTCTTTCACCTTAATATGGGTGCTTTCAGCTCAAAACAGTGAAACAAATAAATTGATAGAAGGATTGCTGGGTGATACTCCAATAGAAGAAGATTTAAAAGAACTTTGTGATGTTATCGGTGGTCGGCCAACTGGGTCAAGAGCCAATTCTCTTTCCATAGACTGGGGATTAGAAAAATTCCAAATGGCGGGAGTTAGCGTTAGCAAAGAGGCCTTTACGATGCCGGGCCTTTGGCTTGAAAATGAGTCATCCGCCAAAATTAGCGGTGTTGCAGAATTTGATCCAAGAGTTGTAGCCCTAACCTTTTCTAAAGGAACCCACCGCACGGGTTTAAGAGGAAATCTTGTAGATGGTGGATATGGTACGATGGATGATTTTGCAAGACTGGGTGAGAATGCAAAAGGGAATTTTGTGCTTGTTGAAACTGATGAATTACTTGATATAGACGGTCTTTTTAAAGAATATGCCGATGCAGTACTGATAGAGGATTTAGCATATAAAGCAGGTGTAAAAGGATTGGTTTATATGTCTTCTCGTCCCATGCGGCTGCTTTATCGTCATAATGCATCAAGAAGCTTTGAGAATTCTTTACCCATGGTTGTTATGGCCAGAGAAGATGCTAAGCGCTGCCTGAGAATATTACGTAATGATAAATCACTGTCTCTTTTGGTAAAAATAAACGTAAGAGAAGGCGGCCCTTACAAATCTTATAATGTTGTAGGAGAAATCAAAGGCTCTGAACGACCTGATGAAGTAGTTATAATTGGAGCACATTTGGATTCCTGGGGTCTTGGAACGGGTGCAAACGATAATGGTTGTAATGTTGCAATGATGATTGATATAGCCCGACAAATGATAAAGCTGGACATAAAACCAAAGAGAACGATTAGATTCGCTCTTTGGAATGGTGAAGAACTTGGATTGTATGGATCCATGGCTTATACCGAAAAATATGAATCACAGCTTGATAATCATGTTATGGCAATGTCAGTAGATATTGGGAGTGGTCCAATTACTGGTTTTTTTACTGGTGGTCGTCCAGATGTATTAGATGCTACAAACAAGATTATGGATTCTTTAACGGATCTAGGGATGTTTACAAATATTGATATTCCTCTTGTAGGAACAGATAATTTTGATTTCATGATGCATGGAGTTGGAAATCTCATTGCAAATCATGAGCCAGCAAATTATGCGCCAAATTATCATGCTGAATCTGACACTTATGATAAAGTCAACTTGCAGGCATTAAAGCACAATTCGGCCATCGTAGCAGCAGTCACCCTTGGATATGCCAACGACCTCAATATTGATCTTCCGCGGCAGTCAAGGCAAGATATTGAAAAACTGGTTGAATCTACTGACCTTGAGCAACAGATGAAATCCATGATGGGTATATGGTACCAGTGGGTAGATGGCAAACGAGGAAGATAAAAGTATAATTTTTATTGAGAGAATGGGATAATCTAGATTAAGAAAAAATATCTTAATTGCTAAAAAAGGGCTCTTTTGAGCCCTTTTTTTATATCTTGATATTTCAAAAGATAGGGCTGAAATTCTGGTGAAACCGTAAATAGGTGTAGTCAGAGATACTGTATTTATTGTTAAAAAAATCGATAATTAATCTCGAGCTGCGCTTACAAAAATTTAAATTAATAAGAACAAACCAAGGAGGCTATATGCGCATCCTAAAACCTATTACCATTCTATGTGTACTTGCTGGAATGCTTTTCGCCGGTCAAACGGGGAAGATTTCCGGGCGAGTAACCGATAGCCAATCCGGAGAAGCCCTGGCCGGCTGTAACGTACTGGTCCAAGGAACTTCAATGGGTGCAGCTACTGATGCGAATGGCGAATATTTTATCATTAACCTAAGCCCGGGATCCTACTATCTTGCATTTTCCATGATCGGTTATGCATCCTATACGGCTGAATTTGTACAAGTTAACATTGATGTAACCACACCGGTAAACGCAGCGCTAACAACGGAAGCACTGCAAATGGCCGGTGTTTCTGTTACTGCAGAGCGCCCCGCCATTGAAAACACGCTCACTTCCAGCAAACATATTGTTTCTGGTGATATAATGGGCGCTATGGCTATAACTGATGTAAATGATGTTATAAAAACCTTACCTGGTGTAATTGAATTTGGTGGTGATTTGCATATTCGTGGTGGCCGTTCCGGTGAGGAAATGTATCTAGTTGATGGTGCTTCTGTGACCAACGCTGTCATGGGTGGTCAAGCGATTCCAGTGAACCCCAATATGATAGGTGAACTACAGTTAATCACGGGTACATTCAATGCTGAATATGGACAAGCTATGTCGGGTCTCTTTAACACTGTTTTGAGAGAGCCAGCTGAAGGGTTTTCTGCCAGTTTCAGCTTTAGAACGACATTAAGCCAGGATTATTTCAAAACTGATGCCGGTGATTTCAACGGTGCTGAAGTGTATGCTGAAACGATGGAGATCGTGGATGATGCTGGTAACTACACAGCTGCAGGTGCTAGCGACTATAAAAAAACCGAATTTGGCGGCGATAAGACAATCATGGATTTCAGTGCTGGTTGGGGAAGTGGCCCCATGGGCTTTTTCTTTTCTTTCCGCCAGTTAAATGATCCAGGCAGACTTCCAGGTTTGGCAGAAGAACTTCAAAATATTCAGGCTAAGGTATCTTATCAAATGGGGAACAATCTGAAGCTAGGTTTTGAAACATTGATGTATAGCCATAATGGTATTTATGATCCCACATATGATGCAGGACGCATGGATGCCGGCATGGATGTTTGGCAATGGCTATGGGCTATGGATCAATACCCTGTGACTGAAGAAAGCGCTAATCAATTTGGTTTGACTGCAAATTATGTTATGTCAGCCAATACTAACGTTACGGTTCGTGTAGATATGATGAAACGTACCCAGGAAGATGGCGCACAAAGTTCAGGTGGAAAATTTGTTGATTTTGAAATGGGTGATGGTCATAATGATCAAGTTACAGCTACTACTACTTATAATGGAGCTGAAGGCCCCAACCATACAAAAGTCATGGAAGATAGAGCCAATTCCAATGCTTGGTACAGTTTGGAAAATGTGTATGGGCATTATTTTAAGTCGGATGAAACCATCACAACCATTGGTGTTCATGGGACTAGCCAAATGAATAACAGGCATCTGTTAAAAGCTGGTTTTGATTATCGGATGTTTGATATTGACCGTTCCGGCCATGACGTATGGTACGGACGTA
>CATMBH010000020.1:0-12135 GCA_950063985.1 uncultured Fidelibacterota bacterium | reverse complement strand
TTTTGAATATTTTTTCTGTGGCCAAACATGGATTAGTTTGCTTTTTATTTACCGTATTTTAAGATTTTGTACCTATATAAACCAAATGCTAAGCGAGATATAACTTTAATAACTGTGAAGTAGTAGATTTCCGTAAACGCTGTAGGGCACGTTCCTTGATCTGCCGTACCCGTTCACCGGATAGATCTAACTGTTCACCAATCTGTTCCAGTGTTTTTGGGTCATCTTCTCCCAGTCCATAATATTCAGTTAGGACGTGAGCTTCACGGTCTTTCAATTTTTTAATAAGATTCTTGATCTCATTTTTCAATGATTCCTGCATTAACTGCATTTCCGGGCGGGGATCGTTCGATATCAAATATTCGATCAAGGGACGATCTTCTGCACTGCTGTCCTCCAATGAAACTGGACCGGAGTAAGACTTCACGAGGTCTTCTATCCATTTGATTGTTGTATCGGAAATTTCTGCCATTTCTTCTGTGGTTGGCTCCCGCTCAAATTCTTGTTCAAGTTCCAATGATTTACGATATAACTTGCCCATGGATTCCGTGATGTGTGAAGGTAACCGCACTACACGGCCTGTTTTCTGGATGGCTGTACGCATGCGCTGGGTGATCCACCATACCGCATAGGATATAAATTTGAAACCCCGTGTTTCATCAAAGGTATTCACAGCCCTGATCAGGCCCAGATTACCTTCATTGATAAGATCTTCAAAGGGCACCCCTTGTCCCTGGAATTTCTTGGCCATAGCAACCACGAAGCGCAAATTATGCGTAACCAGTTTTTGAAAGGCTTTCGTATCCCCTGTTTTGGCTTGTTGCGCCAAGGCAACTTCTTCCTGGGAAGAAAGGGGTTCTATTTTTTTTATTTCTTTTAAATAAAGGTCAAGGGCTTTGCGCCTTGTAGAGGAAGATGGTTTGGTCAAGATTTTGGCGTATCTGGATCAGAGGATTTTCCGTGTGATCCCTCTTCTGAAGCCTTGGTTTCTTCTTCAACAACTTCAGTTTCGATATCCTGTTCTGCGGTAGCAACGTCATTTTCCTGGAGATTAAATTCATCCTTTACTTTTTGAATTTCACCCTCTTTATCTGTGATCTTCCCTTGGGTCTGTTCTATCTTTTGTAACGAGCGATAGAATTCTTTATTGCCTGTAAAGTTGACCATATTCTCTTCTTTAGCGTGGTAGGCTACAAGTCTTCCAAGATTTTCATACGTTTTGGCTAAATCCCGCTGCAGATGATGAATTTCAATTTTGATCTTACTGATCTTGGTGAGTTCTTCTGTTTTGGCTACGGCAATCTTGCTGACTTCCTCTGCTTTTTCTACAGCAACGGAGCCCCAATCTTTCATGTTTTTTTTCAGGTCATCCCAGAGTTTGGTCATATATTTCCTCGCATAGTAAAATTGAATTTATAAGCATATTAATTAGTTAAGCAATTAATTGCTATTCTTAATTACCGTATTTGCGGCATAAAAAATTCCAGCACCGATTATCAACGCATTCAACTCCAGCATCACATTGTTATCGCGTATACCGATGTAGAGACCAGACAATGTTATAATCATGGCAAAGAATTGCATGCTCCTAAGCAGGGCGAACTTCATACCGTCCCTTTAATCTTATCCAACGCAATTTATTCTTAAAGTTCCATTTGTATGCTTGTGACAACAAATGAAGCGGTTCTTCAACGTTTTCAAAAGACGCTGCGATTTTTGCCATTTGCTGATCACTGAACCGTTCATACAGAATGCGGTTAATAAATGATAAATTTCTTTTCCTGTTCAAATCTCGCAGGATGCGTTTCGATGTTTGCACTTCACCTTTTAGATGTAATGCTGCAGTAAGACCAGAATTCATCGCCATCCTGATTCCAAAACCAAAAAGAAAATCCTGAAAACCACCGGCTTCGCCAATACGAAACGGCCTTTGAAATAATTTCATGTTAAGAATGGAAAAACTTCCCCTGTAGCCAAAAATGTGTTCATCGGGTATTAAAAATCCTTTTTTTCGAAAATAGCCCATCGAGTTTTTTAGTGGATCTGTTATTTCATTTTTTACTTTTTTGAAAGCCGTTGCCAATGTGGCTTTGCCATTCAGTATGATCAAATATGAATAACCTTTTGGAGCAAAATTTTTCCCTAATAATAAATGAACCTGATTATTTAAAGTTGTTTCAAAGTTTACCCCTTTAATATACGCTGCTGCTTTTTTTGACCCGGTGCTGTCAATATCAATTATTTCAGGTGCAGGCTTACCTAATTTGAAATCAACACCTGCTTTTTTGCACTGTTCAAACAATTGATAATCCAGGCAATCTTTACCTGGCCCGCGTTTGATCATATGAAAAAACGGCTGTTGTGATTGCACAACAAAAGGTGCTTTTTCCTTAGTATGAATGGTGAACTGATGAATTGGAATGGAACTCAATTTTTCATAATCAAATCCGTGTTCTGCAAAAAATTCTGACATGGATTGCTTGAAGATCCAATTTTCCAACCCTTCATAATCACCGTGCCTGCTTCCGCCTACCATTGATTGCTTTTCATAAACAACAACATCCTGGCCGGCTTTTTTGAGATGTATGGCGGCAGACATTCCAGCTATACCTGCGCCTGCTATTTTGATTGGGATTTGTTTTTGGATTGCTGGGGAAGAAAACAAGGTTAGCAATGAATTTGCTGGATAGAAACAATTTCCGGCATATCAGCAAGTGCTGATAGGATATCTTCCGGCACTTCATTATCCACACGGATTACAGCGAATGCTTCACCATTATCAGAATCGCGGCTTAATAAATATGCACCAATATTGATGTGGGCTGCACCTAAAGCTGAACCCACTTTTCCGATCACACCGGGAACATCTTTATTACGAGTGAAGAGCATTGTACCTCTGGGAGTAATATCCATCTCATAGCCAAGGATATTTACCAATCGCAGGCGCTTGCCTTCAAAGACGCTGCCATTGATCTGATTTGTGCCATTTTCACCTGTTACTTTTGTGCGTATCAGGTTCGTGTACGAACTACAATCTGAAGTGTAGCTATGCTCAATTTTAATTCCCAAATCCACTGCAAGTGTTTCAGCATTGATATAATTTACACGGTCAGGAATGCGAGTTGACAGCATGCCTTTTAAAAATGCCAGTGTAGCCGTTTTAGGTTCATCCATGGATCCGGCACATTCTACGTGTATTTTATTGATGGCGCCTGATTCCAATTGGCTTTGGAGCTTGCCCATGATTTCAGATAATTCCAAACTAGGTTGGATTTCTTTCAGCTTGGCCAGATCAGAAATGGGCATATTAACAGCATTTGTCAATTTTTCATGAAGCAAATAATCCCTGACTTGGGCGCAGACTGCTCGGCTGACACCTTCTTTCGCTTCTTCAGTTGAAGCGCCTAAATGGGGAGTTAAAACAATATTTTTTGCTTTAACTAATGGATTGTCTTCACCTATAGGTTCTGACGTAAATACGTCGATTGCTGCTCCACCAATCTTATCTTCGTTTAAAGCTTTTGCCAGATCAGCTTCATTAATAATACCTCCCCGAGCCACATTGATGATCCGTGCTGTATCTTTCATCTGGCAGAGGCGATCGTAATCAAATAGATTTTTCGTAGAATCAATGAGTGGAACGTGCAGTGTAATATAATCTGATACGGTTGTTAATGTATCTAGATCAACAACTTGCACTTCATCTTCATTGAACATATCCTGACTTACATATGGATCATAACCCATAATGTTCATATTGAAAGAGCGGCAGTGCTGGATCACTTCCCTGCCGATTTTTCCTAAACCAACAACGCCAAGTGTTTTATTGCGCAATTCCGAACCAACCAATGCGTTTCGATTCCATTCTCCTTTTACGATACCTCCATGTCCAATGGGAATATTTCGAGATAGCGCCAGCATCATAGCCACAGTGTGTTCAGCAGCAGAATTTGTATTCACATCCGGAGTGTTCATGACTACAACACCTTTTCGAGTCGCAGCTTCAAGATCAATATTATCAATACCTACACCTGCACGGCCAATCACGTGTAAATATTCGGCGTTATTGATCATATCTGCGGTGACTTTTGTGCCGCTGCGGACAACCCAGCCACGAATATCTTTACTGGCTTCCGCTTTTTCTTCTGCAGATGCATCGGGAAGATAAACGACTTCCATATTGGCATCTTTCAGGATAGCCATACCGGCATCGGTTATGGGATCAGAAACGAGAATTTTCATGGTGGATTTAGCTTTTTTTAGAGCGAATCAAGTTAAGGGCTGAACCTGCTTTGAACCAATCAATCTGTGTTTGATTGCAGGTATGGTTACACATAATCGTAGCTGTTGAACCGTCATCATGAGTTACGTTTAAAGTCAATTGATTTCCGGGAGAAAATTGATCTAAATCAACAAAATCGAAAGAGTCATCTTCCTGAATCTTGTCATAGTCATCTTTATCAGCAAACGTAAGGGCCAGCATACCCTGTTTCTTCAAATTGGTTTCATGAATCCTGGCAAATGACCGTACGAGTACAACACGAACACCCAAATGCCTTGGCTCCATGGCAGCATGTTCACGGGAAGATCCCTCCCCATAATTTTCATCACCCACAACGATTGTAGAAACATCTGCAGCTTTATATGCACGCTGCACATCAGGTACAGAGTCATTTTCTCCAGTCAATTGATTTTTTACACTATTCGTTTTATCAGTATAATAATTGACTGCACCGGTGAGCATATTGTTGGAAATATTGTCCAAATGACCGCGAAATCGAAGCCAGGGTCCAGCCATGGAAATATGGTCGGTGGTACATTTTCCTTTTGCTTTAATCAGCAATTTCATCCCGGTGATATTTTCGCCATCCCATGGTTCAAAAGGTGATAGTAATGCTAAACGCTCCGAATCTGGATTAACCACCACTTCAATTCCACTGCCGTCAGCAGCTGCTTCCTGGTAACCAAGATCTTCTACCGCAAAACCATTTTTAGGCAGATCATCACCAACCGGCGGATCCAATTTCACTTCTTCCCCCTGCTCATTGATCAATATATCTCTGGTAGGATCGAAGGTCAAGTCACCTGCAATTGCCAGGGCAGTCACCAATTCCGGTGAACCCACAAAAGCATGGGTATTCGGATTGCCATCATTTCGTTTGGCAAAATTGCGATTGAAGGAAGTCACAATTGTATTCTTCCTGTCGGGATCATCGCTATGCCTTGCCCACTGTCCGATGCACGGTCCACAGGCATTTGCCAGCACAACACCACCCATTTTAACGAATGTTTCAAGAAATCCATCCCGTTCAACTGTAAAACGTACTTGTTCGCTTCCCGGTGTGATTGTGAATTCACTCTTTACTTTCAACTTTTTTTCAACAGCCTGTTTGGCAATGGATGCCGAACGGGAAATATCCTCGTATGATGAATTTGTGCATGAACCAATCAGTCCAACCTCTATATCTGTAGGCCAATTATTATCAGCTGCTACTTTTGCCATTTCAGATATTGGCGTTGCTCTGTCAGGTGTAAAAGGACCATTTAAATGAGGTTCTAATTCTGATAAATTTATCTCAATTAACTGGTCATAAAATTCTTCAGGATTTGCTAAAACAGCATCATCAGCCCGAAGGTGTTCGGCCACTTTATCAGCTAACCGTGCGACTTCATCGCGGCTTGTGGCCGTTAAATATTTTGCCATCTGATCATCGTAGGCAAAGATGGAAGTGGTCGCGCCGATTTCAGCACCCATATTGCAGATGGTGCCTTTTCCAGTGCAAGACAACTTCTTTGCTCCGGGACCAAAGTATTCGACGATGGCGCCTGTCCCACCCTTCACTGTAAGGATGCCGGCTACTTTTAATATGATATCCTTTGCTGATGTCCATCCGCTCATTTCGCCAGTGAGTTTGACGCCAATAAGGTTAGGGAACTTCAATTCCCAGGGCATGTCCGCCATAACGTCCACTGCATCCGCTCCGCCGACACCGATGGCAATCATGCCCAGACCTCCGGCATTGACTGTGTGGCTGTCGGTGCCGATCATCATTCCGCCCGGGAATGCATAATTCTCCAACACAACCTGATGGATGATACCAGCACCCGGTTTCCAAAAACCAATGCCATATTTGTTCGAAACTGTCTCCAGAAAATTATATACTTCTCCATTTGTATCCATGGCGGTCGCCAAGTCCTGACCAGCGCCAACTTTAGCCTGGATTAAATGATCACAATGAACTGTGGATGGAACAGCAGTTTTATTTTTCCCGGCCATCATGAATTGCAATAAGGCCATCTGCGCCGTTGCATCTTGCATAGCTACGCGGTCCAGAGTGAAGTCTACATATGATTCACCTCGCTCATATTTTTGAACACCTTCAGCAAATAAATGAGCATAAAGAATTTTTTCAGATAGGGTTAAAGGTCGTCCGACTTCTTTTCGGGCAGCATTCACTTGTGTAGCCAAAGTGCTGTAAACACTTTTAATCATTTCCAAGTCAAACACAGGATTTTCCTAATATTAAATTTGAATATAGAATTGGAACAGAATCTGTTAAATCTCGTACGATTTCAGTAGATAAACTTACACACTTCACCAATTATTATTCAATTTCAATACAGAGCAATCTCAGTAAATTTCAATATGATTACTGGCCCGAGATATCTTTTATACCTTTTATTAATATCATTTTTAACTGCCGGCACTGATTGGCAAACCCTGCATTCATCTAAAGACAGATTAACCATAGAAGTTATTTTTGACATCAATCCTGATGATAAACTGGAACCGCTCACGCTCCTGATTGGACTTCCAGCTAACGAATTACCCAGCATAAATGTGCGCTCATTCAACAAACGAAAAATGGGAATTGTAGACATTTCTGACAATGGCGGTGTCAAATGGATTAACCAGCAAAAAGTCCGTCAACTTGAAACAGCTACTCTTGAAATTCATCCCCGGGCAAATGGAAATTATTATTATCAAAATTTCATAATTGATGTATACTTTCAATCATACAAGTCAAAAACAATTAGAACCAACAAAAACCAACGATTATTCTTACAGCAGCGTATAATGAATTGGGATATAGCACAAAATTGGTTTCAACCCCAAAAAAGAAAACAGAAAAGAAGTGTCGTTTTTCCCAATGGTACTTGGATAAAGTTCAACGTAGCTGCTGATCAAATGTTTTACATCAGTGGTGCAGATTTAATTGATTTAAGCAGTTCATTCCAACAAAATGATCCGCGCAGTTTTATGCTGTTTACCGGATCATCATTGGGGAGAGATCGCAGTTCGACTGTAATCAATTCAGTGTCTTATAATTCTATGACAGAAAATCTCGTGGAAACAGCAATCGAATTTTCAGGAGAGGAAAATGGATCGTTGGATGCAGATGATAAAATATTCTTTTACGGACGTGGAGCAAGCGGTTTTGATTTGGATGTCGATGCAATAGACCACCATCAGAATATTTATTTTGCAGAAAACACATATTGGCTGCTCATACCGGATAATTCATCTTTACGTGGAAAACGGGTTACAGCATTGGATGCGCCCACATCTACAAGCCTCACATTGGACTATGCAACTTCATATACTCATATTGAGAACGATGTTATTAATCCTTTTAAAAGTGGCTTGGCCTGGACAGGTCCATCATTTGGCCGGGGAGCCAGTTTTACAATAATTCCAACGTTGAGTGATATTAAAACATCAGTAGATGCGGATTTTGTAATAGCAATCCGAGGCAGTTCATCTGATATTGAATATATTGCCAATCCACGGCACATTATTGATGTATATCTGAATTCCCGTGATGATCTTAAAGCAAATTTTAATTATACCGGATTGAGCAAACAGACGAAATCATTTACTGTCAGCGGCTCAGAATTGCAAGAAGGTGTCAATCTTGTTTATCTGGACAATAATTCAACTTCCAGTTATTCCCTGCCCCATTTCGATCATGCAACAGTGAATTACGGCAGGCAACTGAATGCTGATAACAGCCCTTTTGAATTTTATGCTCCAATTCACAGCAATACAGTCGCTTTTACACTTACAGGATCTTCAACACCTTCTGTTTGGGATATTACACGGATTACGAATCCAAAACGTGTAAATGTAGAATCAGTCGGCGATGATTATTCAATAGCAGTTGATCTTCCGGTTGATACACTTTCAAGATTTATTGTTTTTGATGACAATGATGTACAAACCATCACTGAATTGGAATTGGTAAGTAATAACGATTTCACTTCATTGCGCAATCATGAACAGGGAGTAGATCATCTCGTTATTGGACCTGAAGAATTTATCAACGCTGCGCAGTCACTCATCGATCATCGCGGCAGTTCGCGTTTTATCACACTTGAGGATATTTATGATGAATTCTCCGGCGGCAATGCCGATCCGACAGCCATTCGTTCTTTCTTACAGTGGACCCAGGAAGAATGGACGGCTCCGCAGCCATATTGTGTTTTACTTCTGGGAGACACTGACTACGATTACAGAAATATTACTGGTGCATCAACAAGCAAAGTACCAACTATTATAACCGGTGCTTATAGTAACCGTGCCGTCGATGATCGGCTGGTAGCAATTAGTGGCAGAATCCCTGATCTGGCGGTAGGCCGCTATCCTGCAAAAACCGCAAGTGAAGTTGAAGATTTCGTAGGAAAAATTATTGAATATGAAACAAATCCTGTCATGGGTTATTGGCGGCAGCGTGTAACACTCATTGCTGATGATGCTGCACGGCCGGAAGATGGTGGGGCAGGTGGTTCTATTTCATTGGGTAAAACCCATACTATTAATTCTGAAAATACTGCTGCTTTGATTTCACCCAGAGTTGAAGTCAATAAACTATATTTACTGGAATTTCCTGAAGTGAGCGATGCATCTTCATATGGCGTTGTAAAACCCGATGCAACCGATGCGCTCATGGAAACACTTACCGAAGGTACAGCCATCATCAATTATATTGGTCATGGATCAGAACACCAATGGGCTCAGGAGAAACTCCTGATGCAGGATCGCGGTGATATAAATCGAATAAGTACGGATATGAAATTGCCCATATGGATCGCAGGAACCTGTTCCTGGGGGCATTTTGATTTCATTGATGTAGAGTCTTTTGCTGAAGAATTAATACGTCAACCAATGGAAGGAGCAGCGGCCATCATCACGACCAGCAGGGCAATTGGTGTTTCTTCCAACGCCGCCTACATTGAAAAAATATTTAAAGCCATCTTTCCTGACCTGGACATAACTAATGAACCGGTTGGGGTCGTATTGCAGTCTGTAAAAGATGGCAACAGTAGCGGTGAATTATTTCATTTATTTGGGGATCCAGCAATGCCTTTACCTATTCCCAATTTGACTGTTAATTTAACTGACGTTGAACCTGACACATTAAAGTCTTTAGATACTGCACGCGTATTTGGTGAACAAAATATTTCTTCTACAGCAACCGGAAATGGCGTTATCAGGCTGGTAGATGCAGAACGAGAAATAATACGTCAGTATAACATCAATTCAACAACGCAAGAAATTTCATACACACTCCCCGGCCCAACATTGTTTAAAGGGCAGTTTGCAATCAATGGAAATGATTTCAGTGCCCGCATTCGTATTCCAAAAGATATTTCATATTCTTCAACTCCGGCGCGATGTAATGTTTATATTCAACTGGAAACAGATTCACCAGTAGAAGCTTTGGGTATTTTAGAAAATGTATACCTGAAAGGTGGAGCCCCCGTCCAAGACAATCAGGGACCCATTATATCATTTGAAACAAAAACTGGAAGACTTCTGCGTAATAATGATCATTTACAAAGCGATGAAGACGTATTCTTGCGGCTCTCTGACCCACTAGGCATTAATGTAACTGGACAGGTTGGACATGAGATCATGATAACCGATTTAAGCGATGATACAAAAAGTAATCTTTCCAATCGGTTTATCTATGATGAAAACAGCATTACAACAGGTGTTTTACCCATGCCATTTGATAAGAATAAAGAAACACTTACCCTGCATATTAAGGCCTGGGACAACGCCAACAATCCTGCTGAAAAAAATATCGCATTATATATACTCTCCAAGCAAAAATTGCAGATTATGAATGTATTGAATTTCCCGAATCCCTATGCGACAACAACGCAATTCGCTTTTGAATTAACAGCATCCGCAACAGTATCAATAGATGTATATACTTTAGGTGGACGTCGAGTCGTCGCAATAACTGAAGAACTATTTTCAAGCGGTTACAATTATATTAACTGGGATGGCCGTGACGCTTATGGCGAGGCTTTGGCAAACGGTGTTTATATTTACCGCTTAAAAGCGGATGACGGAAATGAAAGTGTAACTGTGATCAGAAAGCTTGCCAAATTTCAGTGATTCAACTATACCCAATAATTCTCGCTTCTAATTCACCACGCCGAAAACAACTTTTGGAAATGATCGGAATGAAATTCGCTGTGCAGCGAAGTACTATTTTTGAAGATTTTAGCCTTGGTTTAAAGCCTGAAGATTTCGTGCAGCATTACGCTAAAGAAAAATCGTTAGATATCGCCAATCGAAATAAAGGTCATTTAGTCATCGGCGCAGATACTATAGTCGTTTACAATCATAAAATATTGGGTAAACCCAAAAATGAAGATGATAGCTTTAAAATGCTAAAATCACTCTCTGGTCAAACGCATACTGTTTATACCGGTGTTTCGTTAAACCATATTGATCAAGGTATAAGTGACACTTTTTTTGAGCAAACAAATGTTACATTTAATAAATTAAGTGATTCTGATATATATTATTATATAAAAACTTACAATCCTTTAGATAAAGCAGGGAGTTATGGAATACAAGATTGGTTTGCTGTTTGTGTAAATCGAATTGAAGGCTGTTTTTATAATGTAATGGGCTTCCCACTCGCAGCTTTTCATACTCATTATAAAAAATACATTAAATAACTCAACAATTGTATTGTTAGCAAATAATTTAGTCGATTAATTTACTGTGCTATTTTTATTGAATCATGAGTGAATTTTATACAGAATTAAAAGAGTTGCGGGAATCCCAAAATATTGACCTAGACGAGATTCACTCTCGAACCAAGATCAATATGGAATATCTCCTTGCACTCGAAAACGGCCAGTTTGATATACTACCCCTACCCTATGTTCGATTATTTTTGAGAGCTTATGTGACTGAAATTGGCGGCAACGCTGATGAAGCACTGCAGCAGCTCGATATTTTTCAAGGACGAAAAGTTGGCAAACTTATACCCAAAAAGACTGAACAGGATGAACTAAAAACTCCACAGTCAAAACATAAAACAAAAACACCCTCTCAATCCCGTACACCAACAAAAGTACGCCAAGATTTGATTAAAGGCGGATTGTTATTAATTGTATTTCTATTTGCCATATTTATTATTAAAAAAATAAATGAAGAACGGAGTTCAGCTACAATCGAAAATGGCGAAATTGTACTGGCAGAGAATCCAGATGCCATCACCAATGATCAACTGGTGAATAATTATGTGGAAGCCGTTTCCCAAACTGTTGCCATGGCTGTCGAGCCTCCTCTAAAGCTGAAAATAGTAACTTCAGAAAGAATCTGGTACAGTATAACTGCAGACACTTCTGCTCCCCAAGCTGGTATTCTACATGTCGGCAAGGAAAAAAGCTTATCTTTTGAAAACCAAATTTATGTACGATTGAACCAGACAGCTGGAACAACATTATACATCAGTGGTATTAAAGTAGATGAACTTGGCGAGTTCAATCATCCTGCTGAAATTCAGTTCTTCGCTGAACCCAGCACAATCACAGTAAAGCACTACATCCCCCAAAGATAGCTAAGGGTTTACTTTAATCCTGCATCTCACTTCAACCATTGGTTGAAGTATTCTGTCGTCAATAAACCTGCAACTTTTTCCATTTTATTAATAAAATAAGTTGACAAAAGTGGGTAAGATGAAATAGATTATGGGTAATAGTGGGTAAGCTATTAACAACTTTATGTGGGTATGACAATAAACCAAGACACATTTACAGGTGAATTTTCCTTTACGATTGACGCTAAAGGCCGCGTCAATATTCCTGCGAAATTTCGCCAAAGCC
>CATMBH010000019.1:0-12207 GCA_950063985.1 uncultured Fidelibacterota bacterium | reverse complement strand
ATTTCATACTTAAAAATTAGTAGGACAAAGACCTTGAAACGATTTGGAATTATACTAACAATATTATCCTTATGGGTGGGTTGCGACTCGGTGAAACCCCGTGCCATGGGTGCCGACAATGAATTGGTGGTGGTGGCTGCATTTGAAGATCGTGACAAAATCCAACAAGTACTCACCACTATTTTTAACGATACACTTTATACGCCCGAGCCCTAGCCCTATTACCGCACCGTTTGGGTAGATCCGGAAAATTTCAATGATGTGTGGGTATAAGCCAGTTAATAATTACTATTAACCTAAACAAGCTCAAATCAGACTCATTGTATAAACTTATTTTATAAAAATGATACTCACCATTAATGAAAATTTTAGGGGTTTTGCTCAATCCCCGCCTATTTGTCTAGCGAAACGCAGTGCAGATGGAACGGAGGCTTTTATGAGGTGGTTTTTATATTTTTATGGTAGTCTAGCCGGTAAAACTACTTCTAGCATTTCCAAATTATCAGCACATTGATCAAAACTATAGTTTGTTTGTGCCGGGATCACAATAGCATCTCCAGGCGCCAGTGTATGTTCGCCATTGCAATTAAGCGCACAATTTCCATTAATAACGAACATGAATAAGAATTCCCCATCATGGTTGTACGTTGTGGTGGTCACAACATCCTTAATACGTGCAACCTGTACACTGGCCAAGCCAGCGGTGGCAGTTGCGATGCCAATATCGCGGCATTCAAATCCGTGTATGTGCCATGGCTTCCAGCTAGCGTTTTCTGCCACATGTAGCGCGTAACGCTGACCATTAAAATCTCTGTCGGGTTGCAACGCCGCTGTGGGCAACTTTATATCGTGTTCAGCATAGGTCATATGTTCAGCGGGGCAGCTGATTTCAATTACTTCAAATCCTGGTGAGCATTCCAGTACTCGGTGTCGAATCTCCGGTGGTTGTAATACACAGTCACCCGCTTTCATTATAAACGGCGGTCCTTGGTCTTCATATACCACCTGCACCCAGCCCTTATAAATATAGATCATTTGGAAACAGATGCGATGATAGTGAACATAATCTGGAACAGGGCCTCCCTCAGGAACACGAATATGTGATGCAATAAAACGCCCACCCTGCCGATCAGGTATAAGATCTCGATACTGCATTCCAGCCCTTCCTATTCCCCAGTTACTGCTGTTCCCTTTTGTATGCACAAACGACTGTTGAACAGCTGGAACATGATAGTCCAAAATTTCATCAGTACCTAATTGGATCCGCGATTTCTTATTGAATACAATAGCGGTTCTGGGGCTGTCCGCTGGGAAAATATACTCCAACGTATAACCAAGCGTATCTATATAGTGATCCAGTGTTTTTTCGAGATTATCACAAGATATTATTTGGTCAATATTGTTGTTTAGTTCTTTCATTGTTGATTATTCAGCTAGAAAATCGGCACAGACTTAAATAACATTATATATTTCACTAAAGGATTTTTTGCTAATAACCGGTACTTCTGCATCCTCAGCGGGATATCCCACTGGAATTAATAGGAATGCACGTTCATTATTCGGGCGTTTCAATATTTCCTGTAAAAATTTCATGGGGCTGGGGGTATGTGTTAATGACACCAAGCCGGCATTATGAATAGCCGCCAATAAAAATCCGGCTGCAATTCCCACGGACTCGTTTACATAATAATTTTTTCGCGGTTCATCTTTACTTGTATCCATAACCTGTTTAAACATGACGATCAAATATGGAGCCGTTTCCAAAAACAGTTTATGCCAGTCCGTTCCAAATTGATTCAGGTCCTCCAGCCATTCTTTGGTGGCGCGGTGGCCATAAAATTCTTTTTCCTCTGCTTCAGCTGCTATACGTATCTCTTTTTTCACTTGCGGGTCTTGGACTATGACAAACGACCAGGGCTGTTTATTCGCTCCGGATGGTGCAGAACCAGCTGTTTTAATACAATTTTCAATGATCTCAATGGGGACTGGGTGGTCAGAAAAATCCCGCACTGTGCGACGCGTAATTAGCGTTTCTAGTAAATATACAGACTGTTCCAGCATTTCATTTTCAGTCATTTTTTCAAATTCTAATTTTTGGAATAACATGGCTCCTCTTTTTTCATTAGTTTTTACAAGAGGAAATTTAACATAATCAACTTCCATGCGCCTGTTTGAATCCATATTACTAATAATATTACTGGTGTTGATCTATCAGCTTGTTTTTTCAAAACAAAAAGAGGAGCAAACAATGCATTTGCTCTTTTTTGCGCTTATTCTTTTAATCGTCCATTTGATGGTTGAAAGCTATCGCTGGCAAATGATACCTGCTTATTTGAGCTTTGGAATATTATACCTTCGTATAAAAATAGGCGAACTGAAATTCACTCAAAGATTCAATAAATTTACTTGGGGGTTATGGGCCTTGTTTGCCATTAGCCTGCCTGTTGCTGTCCCCGTGATAGACCTCCCCGAACCAACAGGCCCTTATCCAATTGGAACACAAATTTACCATTGGATTGACAGCAGCCGGGCTGAATGGTTTACCCCGGAAAATGATAAAGACGTACGCGAATTGGTGGTCCAAGTATGGTATCCGGCAGAAAAGGTATCCGGAAAACCAATGCCTTACCTGGATAATCTAAACCTGCGCACTAAAGCTCTTGGTGGAGCTGGGGGTGTTCCAGGGTTTCTTGCCAGTCATATTGATCTGGTCAAAACACACTCTTTTTTAAATTCTACAGTAGTATCAGGTAAACAATTTCCGCTTTTGATAATCTCCCATGGCATTACCAGTTTTCGTCAGATCCATACTGCATTGATCGAAGCACTAACCAGCAATGGCTATATAGTTGCAGCGCCGGATCATACCTATGATTGTAACCTGACTGTTTTTCCAGATGGACATACAGCTGATTACAGATCGGAAATTACTGGTCACCCGGACAGCGTTCGAATTCGTCGACAACAATTAAATACACGAGTAGCAGATGTCAGATTCATATTAAATCAAATGCTGGCCATTGAAGAAATCAATAAAATAATAGATTTTGAAAAAGTAGGTGTATTGGGGCATTCTTATGGCGGAGCGACGGCTATTCAAACAGCATATGAAGATGATCGCTTTAAAGCGGCATTATGTTTAGACGGCTGGATGAATCCAGTCCCGGATCACATTTGTGAAAAAGGCATTCAACAGCCATTTTTGTACTTGGGGCGACCCCGTTGGAATAATTCCGATTACCCTACAAGCCCTGTAAAACTTGTGCAGTTTTTGCAAAATGTAAAAAGTGAAAAATTTAACTATATATTAAAGGGCTCCCGTCATCTGGATTTTTCAGATTTACCTTTATTTTCGCCCCTATCAGAATTTTTTCTTGATACAGGAACAATCTCTTCAAAAAAAGCTGTCAGTATTACTAATGAGGTTGTATTATTATTTTTTGACCGGTACTTAAAAAACATAATGAATCATTTTCCAAAATCTGTTGCCAACTATTCTGATATTATTATTAATCCAGCCTCCTGAACTATGTCAACTAAACTTGTCTTCTCCCTCTCTATCATTGCTCTTCTGTTTACTGTGCCCTGGTGGACTAATTCATCTACACTCATTTTTGGATTTCCCGCCTGGGCATTTTATTCTTTATTAGCCACTATCGCTTACTCCTTTATTATTGCAATTCTTCTGCACGTCCACTGGAGTACCGGAACAAATAAGGACAACTAACTATGCATAATGAACCACTTCTGGGTACGGGTGGTCTTATATTTATGGGTTTGTACCTGTTTTCTCTGATTGGAATTGGGTTAGCCGGACGTTTGGCGCGCAAAGAAAATACATTGTCTGATTTTTACCTGGCTGGCAGGGGCATGGGTGTTTTTGTGCTTTTGCTTACATTATATGCGACTCAGTACAGTGGCAACACCATGATCGGTTTTGCCGGCAAAGCCTACCGCAGCGGTTACCAGTCATTAGTGATGGTCGTATTCATGAGCTCTATCATTGGCGCCTATCTCATCTATGCGCCGAAATTGTTCAGGTTGTCAAAAAAGCACGGTTTTATTACTACAGGTGATTTTATTCACCATCGATTTAAGAACACAGCGTTGACGATTATTATTGTATTGCTTTCAATCGTTGCCCTTGGGAATTATATACTTACAAATTTGAAAGCGATCGGCTATATCGTTGTTGCTGCGACTGGCGGGAAAATTGGTTTCGCCCAGGGGATTATTATACTATCGCTTATTATGGTAATTTATGAAACGCTGGGCGGTATGCGCAGTGTAGCCTGGACAGACGTAATCCAAGGTGTTATTTTACTGTTGGGCGTTATTCTGATATTCATTGTCATCCAGATAGAATACGGCGGAATGGTAACTTCAGCCGACATCATAAAAACTAACAACCCACAATTTTTCATACCTCCAGATTGGACAGAAAAACGTTTATGGTTAAGCACGATAGGTCTAGCCTTTTTTGGTATATCCGTTTATCCCCATGCCATCCAGCGCATATATGCTGCAAAAGATGAATCTACATTAAAGCGTTCTTTACAAATCATGGTCTTTATGCCCCTGGTAACTACAATGTTTATGGTGGTAGTAGGTTGGGTCGGTCTGGCGCAATTTCCCGCTCTCGATCGCCAAGGCAGTGAACAAATCACAATCATGATGCTTCAGGACATTAGTACCAAAATTCCTGCTATGAGTATAATGATTGTACTTTTTCTTTCTGCTGCGGTTGCTGCCATTATGAGTACCGTTGATTCTGCTTTACTAGCCATTTCATCTATGGTAACCAAAGATCTTTGGGGGCGTCTGCAACCGGATAAAACACAGGGAGAACTAATAAGACTCGGTAAAATATTTTCTTGGCTGGTTATGGGTATGGCTGTTTTTCTGGCTATTGAACTGCCACAAACAATTTGGCGTCTTATGGAAATCAAACTAGAATTATTATGTCAAATTGCACCAGCTATATTTTTGGGTTTACATATCAAGGGTTTGCGTTCTGCCGCTGTCCTTTCCGGTATTATCATAGGAACATTAACAGCTGTTATTATTATACTGCACCCGGTTTTACCTGATAAGCCCTGTGGGATTCATGCTGGAATATGGGGACTAATCACAAATGTTGCTGTATTGGTTGTAATACAATTACACCTACAAAAGAAATAGAAATCTTCCGCTTTCCTGCTTTTAGTTAATCTGTTTTCAGCCGTAAGCTCGTCTTTCAATTTTTAACTATTACCGTGACGTTAACCGCCACTCTACCAAATTTCCCCGCGGCACAGCGTGTCTTCCAATCCGTCTAAAATCACCGCAATTGTCGGAGCTCAATGGGGCGATGAAGGCAAAGGTAAAATCACTGATTTCTTTGCCGGCGATGCTGATTACGTAGTTCGCTTCCACGGCGGAAACAACGCCGGCCATACGGTCATCGTCGAAGGCAACACCTTTAAACTCCACTTAATTCCGTCTGGTATTATTTATGGTGAACCCATGAGCATTATCGGTAACGGCGTGGTGGTGGACCCCAAAGCACTCTTGGATGAAATCGTTTATGTAAAAGAAAAAGGCATTGAACCAAAGCTCATGGTTTCTGACCGTGCCCACGTGATCATGCCCTATCACATCATCTTGGACGGAGCCCTTTCCGGACACCAAGGTAATCTTGCCGCAGGAAGCACACGCCGCGGTATCGCACCAGTTTATGCTGATAAAATGTACCGCAACGGTATTCGGATGGTCGATCTTCTTGAGCCGGATGTCTTCCGTGAAAAACTTGAAAAGGGTTATGCTTTCTCAAAAGGGCTGATTGAAAAAGCCCTGGGACAATCGCTGGATATTTCCATCGATGAAATATTTGATTCCTACATCGCTTACGGTCAGCTGCTGAAATCCTATATCTGCGATACGTCCGTTGAACTCTACAATGCCCACAAATCGGGAAAATCCATTTTATTTGAAGGCGCCCAAGGTATCAGTCTGGATGTGGACCACGGTATTTATCCTTACACCACTTCAAGCAACACAGCTGCCGGACACATTTCCACCGGAACCGGCGTTAGTTTTCGGGATATTGATCGAATCATTGGAGTTGTAAAGGCTTATTTAAGCCGCGTAGGAGAAGGACCTCTCCCGACTGAAATGCATGATGATGCGGCAGTTTCCCTGCGTGAAAAAGGCAATGAGTACGGCACCACCACCGGACGACCGCGCCGTGTGGGCTGGCTTGATCTCATCCAGGTACGGCAAGCGGTGCGGGTCAATGGCTTAACCGAAATCGCTCTGACCAAACTGGATGTATTGAACGGCTTCAAAGAACTTTCTGTGTGTGTGGCCTATGATGTGGATGGTGCACATATCACTGAAATGCCGGCCAGTCTCACACAGTATCGAAAAGCCAAACCAATTTATGAAACGCTGCCCTGCTGGGGAGATCTCCCTGATAATATTTGGGATAAAGGTTTTAATGCCCTGCCGGATACTTTGAAAGATTATATCGCATTTATTGAGCGGGCAGTAGACTGCCCCATTAAGATAGTATCTGTGGGGCCACAGCGCCACGAAACCATTATCAGGTAATGGCCTTTACACAGGAAATTGTTAATTTCTCTGGCTTAACTGATAAAGAAATCAGGGCCAAGCTTACTGATCTCAATATTCCCCTTACCGCAGAAGAAGTGCTCAAAATCCAGAACGAAATGCTAGGTCGGGCGCCATCCCTTACAGAGCTTGTACTATTTTCTATCCAGGGATCGGAACATTCCAGCTATAAAAGCAGCCGCTCCCATTTAAAACAATTCACCACCGCTGGACCTGATGTGGTCCTGGGCGCCAAGGAAGACGCCGGCGTGGTGGCTGTGGCTACCGACAATGACAGCCACCGCTGGTGCGTGGTCATGAGTCATGAATCTCATAATCATCCATCTCAAATTGTTCCATATGAAGGTGCCGCTACGGGTGTTGGTGGGAATGTCCGGGATGTGATGTGCATGGGCGCCGAAGTCATTGCTTGCACCGATTCGTTACGCTTTGGTGAGATCAAAAAAAACAAGACCAAATGGATCCACGACGGCGTGGTGGCGGGGATTGCCGGCTATGGAAACCCCTTGGGCATTCCCAACATCGGCGGTGATCTTTATTATCATGAGGGATATAACGAAAATTGTCTGGTGACTTTGGTGACCCTGGGCATTGTACGGGAAAATGATATTATTCATTCCTACGCACCAAAAAATGCAGCCGGATATGATCTCATTTTAGTTGGTAAGCCTACAGATAACAGTGGCTTCGGTGGCGCCAGTTTTGCATCTCTGGAACTGGAGGAAGAAAAAAAGGAACAGAACAAGGGCGCGGTGCAGGAGCCCAACGCCTTTCTGGAACGACATCTTTTGAAATCCACTTATGCTTTGTTTAGCATCCTGAAGGAAAAGGGACTCGTAGAAAATATCGGTTTTAAAGACCTGGGCGCCGGTGGCGTAGCCTGCGCCAGTGTGGAGCTGGCAGAAACGTCCGGCTACGGCTCTGAGGTGTGGATGGATAAAATCCATATCGGCATGGACAACCTCCATCCATCCGTTTATCTTTGTAGTGAAACGCAGGAGCGGTTCATGTGGGTTTCCCCGCCGGAAGTCACAGCTCTCATCTTGGACCATTATAATAAGGTGTTCGACCTGCCTGGCGTGAGCGCAGGCGCTATGGCATCGGTAATCGGAAAAATTCGTGCGGACGGCCAATACATCGTCCATAGTGGGAATGAAGAAATTGTGAATGTGCCTGCGGCAGAAGTGACAGAAGGTTTTTTATACGATCGTCCTTATGAAGTAAGAAAAAACAATTTTACCGAACCCAATTTATCAGAACCCGTCGATTATAATCAGGTATTGCTGGATATCATATCCCATGAAAATATGGCGAGCCGTGAACCCATTTTTGAACAATATGATAAGCAGGTTCAGGGTCGGTCTTTTACAGAAACAGGCCTTGCAGATTCTGGTGTCCTGGCGCCGTTTAATTCGGAAAAATATCCTGAAGAAATTCGCAATGTGGGCATTGCCCTATCAACCGATCACAATCCACGCCACGGACTTATCAGTCCGTACTGGGGTGGTGTGAATGCAGTTGTGGAAGCAATGCGCAATGTAACTGCCGTTGGTGCCACGCCCCATGCTATTACTGACTGTCTGTGTTTCGGTAACCCGGAAAACCCCCACCAGATGTGGGAATTTGTTGAAAGTGTTCGCGGTGTAGCCGATGCCTGCCATGCTATTACCTTAAAAGATAATCCAAATGATGCTACTCCCATTATCGCCGGGAATGTGAGTTTTTATAATGAATCCAAAACTGGCGCCATTCCACCCAGCCCGATTGTTAGTTGTCTCGGAAAGCTGAAAGATGTGAACAAGACCATTCCAATGGCCTTCCAGAAAACGGATTCTATTTTGCTCATGGTTGGTAAACGGAAAGATGAGTTTGGCGGTAGCGTATATTACAGTCTGTATGGTGAACTCGGTGCTAATGTGCCTAAGCCAAATCTGGAAGAAGTGAAAAACCAGATTTTTGCGCTCACCGACTGCATTGATAATGGTCTTATCCTGTCCAGCCATGATATTGCTGACGGCGGTATTGCCTCTGCCATCGCTGAAATGACATTTGGGAATGAGATCGCCTGTGAAGTGACAATCTCTGGAGAAATGTCAAAAGATAAATTGCTCTTTTCCGAAACAGGGGGATTTGTTCTAGAAGTTACATCGAAAAATATAGATGCCGTAAAAAATACATTTTTTAAATATGGATTAGGAGTTGATGCTATTGGCCGCACAATAGTTCAGCCGTCATTCGTGATAAATGATGTTATAAATTTATCCGTCAGAAAAGCAAAAGAAGCGTGGACAAATGGCCTACGGGAAAAATTATAATGGGTAAAATCGATTATAAATCATCAGGTGTAGATATTGATGCCGGCAACCAATCGGTGGACCGCATCAAGGATGGTGTGAGGTCCACCTTCACATCCAATGTGCTGAACGGGCTCGGCAGTTTTGGTTCGCTCTACGACCTGACACCCATCCTACAAAACTATAAAAATCCCGTCATGGTGCAAAGTATTGATGGGGTAGGCACAAAAACTATTATCGCTCGCAAGCTCGGAAAATTCGACACCATAGGCATCGACCTCTTAAGCGCCTGCACCAACGATATTTTGGTCATGGGTGCAAAGCCACTCACCTTTCTTGATTATATTGCCAATGATAAACTCAAACCGGATATCGTTGAAGAAATTGTCAGTGGAATGGTAAAAGCATGCCGTGAAACCAGCGTGTCTCTGGTGGGCGGAGAAACGGCAGAAATGCCCGATACCTATCTTCCCGGTGAACATGATCTTGTGGGAATTGTCACCGGTGTGGTGGAAAAGGACAGGATCATTACCGGCGATACGATCCTTCCCGGCGATGTGGTGCTTGGCTTGCCATCTAGCGGATTGCACACAAATGGTTATTCTCTTGCTCGTAAACTTTTCTTTGAAATTGGCGGCTATAATGTGCACGATACGATCCCGGAATTTGATAAATCAGTTGGGCTTACATTGCTGGAACCTCACATTAATTATACGAATCATGTATTTGCTGCATTGGATAAAGATATCAAAATAAAAGGGGTTGCCCACATTACCGGTGGCGGATTGGTTGAAAACATACCCAGAATTTTACCTGACGAGTGCGGCGTGAAAATCCAAAAAGGTTCCTGGCCTTCTCTTCCTGTCTTTGATGTGATGCAGTCTATCGGCGATGTGGATGAAAATGAAATGTTTCGTGCTTTTAATATGGGTGTCGGGATGGTTTTTATTGTGGATCGGACAGATGTAAATGCAGTAAAAAGTGCATTGAGCGATCTAACGGAAGTTTGCGAAATTGGTGTTGTGATAAGCGGTGAAAATGAAGTGATTTTAAAATGAGCTTAAACATCGCCATTATCCAATTTCCCGGTTCCAACACGGAACGGGAAACGCTTATGGCCTGCCGTCGTGTTGGATTGAATCCTGTTGAATTTTTATGGAATGAATCCCCGGGAAAATTATCGGAGTTTGACGGTTATGTGATTGTGGGCGGATTTGCTTATGAAGACCGTTCCCGTGCCGGAGTCATCGCTGCGTTGGATCCTATCATGGAGCAGATCAAAGTTGAAGCGGCAAAAGGGAACCCTGTTTTAGGCATCTGCAACGGGGCACAAATATTAGTGGAAAGCGGACTCGTCCCCGGACTAAACAATCACCGCGTAGGTATGGCTCTTACGGACAATAAGCGAGTGCAGGGCAGTCATGTGGTGGGGGTCGGTTATTATAATACGTGGGTAAACCTGCAAATGTCTGTTCCATCTGACCGTTGTGCGTTTACGTATCATTTAAAAATCGGCGATTGGATCAATATACCATTAGCCCACGGCGAGGGACGTTTTATTATTCCGAATGAACTACTGAGGCAAATGATTGATAATGATCAAACTATTTTCCGCTACTGCGACAATGACGGGATCATCAATGATGAATTCCCCACCAATCCCAACGGTTCCTTATATAACCTTGCTGCGGTGTGTAACCCTGCAGGGAATGTGATGGCTATGATGCCCCACCCAGAACGGACGGAAAATGGGGATGCCATTTTTTCATCCATGAAAGAATTTATTGAAAAGGGGGCCCCGGTTACAGACCATACGCTATCTTTCGAACGCTCCCATTACAAAGTGGCTGATTATAAACCTAATCCAATCGCCGCGGAATGGATCGTTGATATGATTATCACCGATAACGAAGCATCTTCTGTTGGTAATGCGCTGGTTCATTTGGGATTTGATATTTCCATTTCCCGACAAACACATTGGGAAATTTCCACGGACGGCGAGCAGGAGTCCATCCTGCAAAAAATTGATTCCACCGGTGAGCTTTACAATTCCAACAAAGAATTCATCAGCGAAATAAAGTCCGCTGATAATACCGCATCCTTCCTGGTGGGGCAAAAAGAAGACATGATCGGACGGTCGAAATTTGAATCCCTGAAAGAGCGATTTGAAATTGACGGCATAACTGAATTAAAGCGCGGGGTCATATGGAATGTGACCGTGAACAGCGGTAATTTTGAAGCTGTATTAAACGAAATTTTAGACACACACATACTATTCAATCCATTATCTCATGAATGTTATCGAATCAACTGAACATTATAAGGACCGCATCAAAGCGGAATTGAACAATACATTAACTGAAACAAATTTGCCCAGTGGATCCAAGAAAACCGGAAAGGTCCGGGACCAATATGACTTGGGGGATAAAGTTGCCCTTATTACCACGGATCGCCAAAGCGCTTTTGACCGGGTCCTAGCGTCCATCCCCTTCAAAGGGCAAGTCTTGAATCTCACTAGCGCCTGGTGGTTTGACCAGACGAAAGATATTATCCCGAATCAAGTAATTGATGTCCCCGATCCCAACGTGACGTTGGCGAAAAAGTGTGATGTCTTCCCCATTGAATTTGTGGTTCGTGGTTATATCACCGGCAGCACCAGCACGTCACTCTGGACAGTTTATA
Source organism: uncultured Fidelibacterota bacterium (assembly GCA_950063985.1). GTDB lineage: Bacteria > Fidelibacterota > Marinisomatia > Marinisomatales > TCS55 > UBA2126. The sequence continues at coordinate 619 of CATMBH010000019.1, read as the reverse complement.
ATAATGGCAACCGCACATATTGCGGGAATGATCTGCCGGAAGGATTGGTGAAAAACCAAAAGCTGGATGCCAATATGCTTACACCCACCACAAAGGAAGAGCATCATGATCGCCCCATTGCACCGAATGAAATCGTCAGCGAAGGATGGATGACTCAAGAAGACTGGGATTATTGCAGCAAAAAAGCGTTAGAATTATTTGCATTCGGACAAAAGAAAGCGGCCGAAAATGGCATGATCTTGGTGGATACAAAATATGAAATGGGCCGGGACGCTGAAGGCGCCATTCGGCTTATTGATGAGATCCACACGCCGGACTCAAGCCGTTACTGGATCGCGAAAACTTACGATGAGTGCATGGCGGCCGGTCAGGAACCACAGAATATTGATAAGGAATTCCTGCGGCTATGGTTCGTAGATAATTGCGATCCATATAACGATGAAACATTACCGGAAGCACCGGAAGAATTGGTTGCCGAACTTTCAAGTCGTTACATCTATTTATATGAAACAATTACGGGTGGGATGTTTCCATTTCCCGATACGGGGAAGCCGGTTAGCGAGAGAATTAATGAAAACTTAAAGGAATTATTATGAAAGCAGTCATTATCATGGGCTCT
>CATMBH010000018.1:0-12732 GCA_950063985.1 uncultured Fidelibacterota bacterium | reverse complement strand
TTTTCAATAATGATAATAGTTCATCAACCAAAGTAGGAAATAGTTATTTCCATTCAAATAATACTTCATCTACCAAAATTGGGAATACGCTATTTAATTCCGATAATAGTTCATCCACTAAAATAGGTAATACTTATTTTCATAATAATTCAACCAAAAAGAAAAAAGACACCTATGATATTTTTGGAAATAAGAAAAAAGAAAAGAAAGTCAATTACTTTGGTTGGTAATTAGCAAATTACAAATTACATCAAGCCCCACATTCGTGGGGTTTTTTGTTTGTGGGATGTTGGGTAGATTCACTTAAATGAAAGAGATATCTCAATTATGATTGACATAATATTAAAAAATTTTGAAAAGCCTGATGAGACGAGAAATTTTACAAAGGGAAAATTTGAATTGGTTGATTTAGGGAAGATGACAATTGGAAAAGCTACCTATGAACCTGGCTGGAAATGGTCTGAAGATGTTTCGCCTTTAAGCGGTACAAAGTTCTGCGAAGTAGAGCACCTTGGTATTGTTATCTCTGGAAGCGCTACTGTTGCATTTGAAAATGAAAAAACGCATATACTAAAGAAAGGAGATTTATTTTATGTACCACCCGTGCCCCATGATAGTTGGGTTGTAGGTGATGAGAAATATATTTCACTGCACTTCCTTGGTGCAGAAAAATATGCTGATTAGCAATAAGGTCCAGCCCAATGTCAGGGTTTTTTGTTTGTGGGATGATGGGTAGATATTGGTAAATATTATGGATTATGAAATGAAAAAAGTTTTACTTTTTAAAAATTGTTGGAAATCCAGAAAAGAATGAGTAATAAATCAACTAAATGCTGAACGATACAATAATAATCTGGCGCTTAGACCTAAATCGTCTAATACTTTATTATAAGAATAGAAAATCTCAAATTGAACATTTTTTTATTTATCTATTTATATTTTTTGTAATTCTAAATATCAGCTGCTATTGGTTCGCAATGATTACAGCTTTTCCAAATCTGGTTTTTGGGAACACATTCGGTTACTACTTTAAGATACAATTTCCAGTAGGGATTTTAGGAGCATTTTTTGATTCTCTCTCATTTTTTATAACCATCTATATAATTCAAAAAGCCCTGAAAACAACAGATGACAGGGTTTATATTGCCCATCTTTCGATTGATGTACTGATTGCAATTCTAGCCACTTTTTGGGTTATACTTGTTTTTATTGTTTCAGGTTGGGTCGTAAGTTTTTTTGAAACTTTGAATCAGTCCATTGAAATGATTGAACAATACAACCACGAAACAGATTTACTTGAAAGAACTAATCAATATGCTAATACAGTTAATGATGCTGTTAAGAATCCTATTCAAAACTTGCAGAATATTTATTTTGGATTACTTATGGGTATGTCTGCGATGATACCCACATTAATACATTTTTCCATGTTTTGTAAAGCTGTACTTGCCAAAATAGGTTTATGGGGTTCTATAAGAAGTATTAACAATCTTTAATGAATATCAAAAAAGTAGATAAACCATGAACAAGCCCAGCCCACCTGTAGCTGAGTAACGGGATTTTTTTGTAAAGATGATGAGTAAATTTGAGAATAATAATTTTTTTCATAATTGGACAGAAAAAATTATTATGACTAATTATTTTGTAAAAAAGGGTAAAAAATGAAAATCAATATCAAAATAACATTAACGGGATTACTTTTTGTTTCCCTGGCTTTTTCAGGTGGATTAAATAAAGCTGAAAAGAAAATACAAATATATGTTGATAAGCATACGGAAGAAGCGATAGGTCTGGTTGAAAAAGTGGTGAATATCAATAGTGGTACACTCAATATTGATGGTAATAAAACTGTCGGAAAAATATTTCAGGCCGAACTGGATAAACTTGGATTTAATACATACTGGGTGACTTACCCTGAAACTGTCAAACGTTCCGGGCATCTTTTTGCGGAAATGCGCGGCGGAAAGGGAAAAAAAATCGTTTTGATCGGTCATTTGGACACAGTATTTGAGCTTGATCATCCATTCCAAAAATTTACACGAGATGGGGATACCGCTTACGGACCAGGCGTTTCTGATATGAAAGCGGGCGATGTATCCATGATCTATGCCATGAAAGCGCTGGATAATGTAGGCGTCCTGAAAAACCTCGATCTAACGCTTGTGTTTATTGGTGACGAAGAAAAAACAGGTGGCCATCCATCAATTGTCCGCAAGGAATTAATCGAAGCAGGAAAGTGGGCTAATATTGGACTGGGATTCGAAGGGGCCCATGGCCTGAATACGGGAACGATAGCCAGACGCAGTTCTTCCTCGTGGATGCTGACAACTACAGGCATTCAAGGCCATTCTTCTCAAATTTTTAAAGAAAAATTGGGATACGGTGCCATATTTGAAGCAGCACGAATTGTGAATGCTTTTCGTGAAGAATTGGTAGGAGAGGAATATCTATCGTTTAACCCCGGAACCATCGTCGGTGGTACAGATGTAGATTATGATCCTGTAACGGCCCGTGGTACAACTTTTGGTAAAACAAATGTCGTATCTCAATCTGTAACGGTTCATGGTGGTATCCGGACTATATCAACAGAACAATTGGACAAAGCCATGGCACGTATGAAGGATATCGCTTCTCAAAATTTGCCTGGCACAACTGCAAAGATCAAATTCAAAACCAGTTACCCGCCAATGGCCCCAACAAAGGCAAATTATGCACTGTTGGATAAATTTGAATCTGTAAATGTGGATCTTGGATATGGTCAATTGGAACCTCTTGACCCTGGAAAACGTGGCGCAGCAGATATTTCTTTTGTGGCGCCGCATGTAGATGCTTCTTTAGCTGGGATGGGCCCTGATGGATTTGGAGAGCACTCGGAAAATGAGAGCTTAGATTTGACATCATTTCCGAAGACAACGGCTCGGGCAGCCATATTGATCTATCGATTAACACGTTAAATTAAGGGCGTTAATTGTAAATATTAGATTCTTTGTTATAGAGGAAAATGCGCTTTTGATGGGCTCTTCAATTTTTGTTCAGCTGGTTGACAACCAGCTAATTAGTAGCCAATAGCCGTATTTTCTCCTCGGGTATCTGCACCGCCAAGTAGCGGTTTTTTTGTTTGTGGGATTTTAAGTAGATTTGAGCAGAACAAGGAGGGGACTATGAATACATATGTTGTTTTAGGTAATTATTCCGCGGGTGCTTTAGGTGATATAAGCGCTGAAAGGAAAGCAAAAGCGACCCAAATTATCGAAAAAGTGGTGGTTCGGTTGACAGTCTTTATGCCCTGTTAGGCAATATTGATCTAGCGGGTGTGGTGCAATTTCCTGACAATGAATCCGCATTGAAAGCGAGTGTTGAATTAGCCCGTATGAGCGGTATCTCTTTTACGACTTACCCAGCCGTGGATGCTGACTGATTCGATGAACTCGTCGGATAAAAAATTATAGTCCAAAGAAATTTATTTTAGTTCTCTATTTGACTTTATTTCTTTCAAGGAGTACATTTAGTTAAATCAAACTTGGAATAAGCCATGAAGGAAAAGGAAATTGGGTATGTGTCTAAATATTTTGGGCAGATATCTGTCGCGGCCATTGAAATCACTGCAGATGAACTTAACGTTGGTGATACGATTCATATCCAGGGTCACACTACTGAATTAAAAATGGAAGTAAATTCCATTCAGATCGAACATGAAACTGTCGACACTGCTAAGAAAGGCGACAGTATTGGCGTCAAAGTAACTGGCAAGGCTCGCCGAAAAGACAAAGTATATAAATTGGATGACTGAATCAGATTCCATCGGGGATCAGTTACATCAAATAGTAATCAAGAATCGCCTTAAGAAAATTATCTAAAGACCGGTTTCATAAAATTAATGGCACATTTCCCAGTCTTGTACTAGCTATTAACTCAGTAGCGGCGGTTTTTGTTTAAGGCATTAACAGTAGGTTTTTTTTATAAATATAGTAAAATTATATGTATGCCCGGACTGTTCTGCCCCAAATGTTCAACCGTTAAAAACGTAATCCCAATCGAATACGGCTTACCCGGTGAAGAGTTGTTGGAAGATGGATTGTCCAGTAGAGTCCCCCCGGGCTGCTGCATACTGGGGTGAGATACAGCTGATGGGGCGGGAAGGGTTTACCAAGGTTTATTCAATATAGGTAAGAATAAGGAAAAACTATGGATCGAAAACTGACAACAATATTTGCTTCGGATGTGGTCGGCTTTAGTAAAATGATGGGCACAGATGAAGTCAATACATTAAATATATTAAAAGAGCGGCGAAACGTCATAGACAGCCTCATTGATGAGCATGGCGGCATCATTTTTGGCAGCGCCGGCGATAGCGTGATTGCCGAGTTCTCCAGCCCCATAAAGGCAGCGGAAGCAGCGGTTGCAACGCAGCTGAAGATGAAAACCATGAATCAGGACCAGGCTGAATCGGATCGAATGACGTTTCGTGTGGGCATCAACATTGGCGATGTGATGATCTCCGATGATAATCTTTTTGGAGATGCGGTCAATATTGCTGCCCGGCTGGAAGCGGCTGCCAGGCCATCAGGGATCTGTATTTCAAAAACAGTTTTTGATATGATTAACCGGAAAATCATGGTTTCCTTTGAAGATGCAGGTGAGCTGGAATTAAAGAATATAGAATTCCCCATCAAGGCATTCCACGTCATCAACAGTAAGGGAACGCCACGCTTTACGCAGGACTCCAATGAAATCCAGACCGTAGTGAAAGAATCGGAACCAGGGTCTGTTGCTGTGATGTTCTTCAAGAACCTGAGTAATGATGAAGAACAGGAATATTTCTGCGAAGGATTTTCTGAGGATCTCCTTTCCATGTTGTCCCGCTTTAACAAACTGGTGGTGATCTCCAGCCATGCAAGTTTTGCTTATAAAGATAAATCAAAAAGTTTTAAAGAAATTGGTAAGGAACTAGGAGTAAAATATATTATTCATGGAAGTGTGAGAAAGCTCGGACTCAAAATACGTATCAATGCGAATTTGGTTTCTACGGCTAATGAGAATTCCATTTGGTCTAATAATTTTGATTTATCGGTAGATGAAATTTTTGATGTTCAGGATGAAATTGCTGAACAAATTGTCTCCACAATTGTGGGTAGAGTTGAGGCAGATTCTATAAACACGATAAAAACAAAAAGACCTGATAATATGGATGCGTATGACTTGGTACTGAAAGGCCTGGAATACGCGAAAAATGGCGGTGTTTTTAAAGAGAATACAGAGAATGCTGTAAAACTTTTTGAACAGGCAATTGAAGTAGATCCAAACTATGCCCGGGCGTACGCCTGGAAAGCATGCTCATTGGCGAATCTTTCAGACTGGGAAGAAGATCCTGATCCAAATATGCTCAGCGAGGCGATTGCTTCTGTTAAAAAAGCATTAGAGCTGGACCCCAATGAGCCAGAAGTTCATCGCATCATGGGCGCGATCAAACTGTGGTTTGAAAGGGATCATGAATTAGGGAAATATCATTTTGAAAAAGCACGGGAGTTATGCCCCAGTGATGTGTATATCATTTCCCGCTACGCAGTCATGCTGAATTATTTTGGAGAATTTGAAAAAGCTCTTTCCGAATTAGAACGGGCCATGAGATTGGATCCATTTTCTCATGACCTGTTATTTGGGCCGGAAGGTATGTGTCATTATTGGCTAGAGAATTATGACCAGGCCATTGCCAGTTTTAGGAAAGTCAGGGTTCCGAGCCGAAATCTGTTTTATTTAGCTGCTACCTATTTTAAAAAAGGTGACAAGGAATTAGCACAGGAAAAATTGAAAGAAGCAAAGGCAATTACCGGAATGGATGTAGACACATTTGTGGACTCCGAGCCCTATGAAAATAAGGAAGTGGCCGATAAGCTAAGGGGAAATTTGCAAGCCATACCAATTTAAAATCCTGATATATCAGGAGCAAAAGATACATCCTGCAACCGATACTGGTTGATAGCTTGAAGAACGAAACCCTGCCCAGCGGGGTTTTTTGTTTGTGGGATGATGGGTAGATTTGGATATGATTGAACGTTTCATTACCCTATTCTTATTTATTGGGTATTTCGAGGTAGAAAGGTGCTAGTGTCGTGATGAAAAACCGTATCACATCAATGGTATCAGGTCCTGCCAATTAGCATGGTTTTTTGTTTATAGGCATTTATGACTGGTGGCTTGTTTCATTCCACATGTTGAGATTCTCTAACTTAATCGGTTAATTTTCTTAAGGGGTATTATTATATCAAATAGTCCTCCACAATCATTTCGACCACCGAAATCGCTGATGGTGTGGGATGGGGAGTGCAATTTCTGCCGCATGTGCGCGGAGCGCTTCAGTTCTTATAAGCAGCAAAAAGTGGACTTGGTTCCGTATCAGGAATTACCTTCAAAATATCCCCAGGCCCCGGAAAAAGACTATGCCGCCGCCGTAGTCCTCTTTACGCCGGCAGGGAATTCATACCGTGCTGCTGCTGCTGTCTACCGCTTCTATGCGGAATATCCCTGGCGGGGATGGGCTTTTTGGGCTTATCAGAAATTTCGCTGGTTTTCTGCTCTCTCTGAGTGGGGATATCGGCTGGTAGCCAATCATCGACGAATTTTCAGATGGCTGGTGACCCTTTTCTGGGGTAAGAGTTTTGCCCTGTCATCTTATCGGGCCAGTGGCTGGTTTTTTGGCCGCATGTTAGGTGTTACTACACTCATTGCTTTTCTTTCTCTTTGGGTCCAATCTGCAGGACTAATTGGGCCGGAAGGCATAGTTCCCTTTCAGGAGAATCTTGATCAGGTGCGTGATAGCAGTGCAAACGGCACATCTCCATGGCTGTTGCGGCCAACCCTGTTATGGCTAATCTCCGGCACAGGCGGGTTATCCTTCCTGTTTACGATTGGCACATTGGCGGCACTGCTGTTGATCATAGGTTTTGTCCCGCACTTTGCAGTAATGACAGGTTGGGTATGTTACCTGTCAGTAGTAGTGGTTGCACAACCTTTTCTCAATTTCCAGTGGGATATACTGCTTCTTGAAACGATGTTCCTTTCGGTTTTCTTTTTGCCTTGGTTGGTAAGAGAAAAACCCAGTGCGCTCAGGGAACCTAATTCCATCGGGCGTTGGCTATTGTGGCTCTTGCTATTCAAACTCATGTTTGAATCAGGTTTGGTGAAATTCACTTATTTTGGGGCGGGTGGATCAAATACCTGGTCTGATTTTACTGCGCTGGACTATCATTACTGGACCCAGCCTATCCCCTCCTGGTTTAGCTGGTATTTTAACTGGCTGCCGAGCTGGTTTCACAAAATGTCTCTGGCGATTACTTATGTGGTGGAGCTCATACTGCCATTTTTCATTTTACTTCCCCGCCGCTTTCGGAATATTGCCTGCCTGGGTATTGTTTTTCTACAACTCATGATTATTATCACCGGGAACTATGGTTTCTTCAATCTGCTGGCAATAATTCTTTGCTTGACGTTGCTGGATGACCAGACAATTCCCGATCATTTCAAGCGAATTGTGGGTAGGTCCAGCAAAGACCGGCCTAAGTTCGTTTGGCTGAGGCGCTGGAAATCTGTCTTGGGAACCCTGGTGCTGGTTATATTTATTATTACCGGAGGCTATTATTTGAGTTTGGATTTTCGCGGGAATCGTCCGGGAGCTGCAGAGCAGCGTTTCTCTCCATCGCCCGTTACCAAGACACTGGTCCGCGCAGCACAGTTTTCCCGATCCATGAATTCCTATGGTCTGTTCCGTGTTATGACGACCACACGCCCGGAGATAATCATATCCTACAGTACAGATGGAAAAATGTGGACACCTTACCAGTTTAACTATAAGCCGGTTGATCTCCAGGTGCCTTCTTCCTTCTTTTTCCCACATATGCCGCGGCTGGATTGGCAAATGTGGTTTGAAGCACTCTACATCGAACGGATCATGGATACTCCTTTTTCATTATTACTATACAAGCGTTTTTTGGAGGTGATAATTACGGGTAAAATGAAAAAGGGTGAATTACGTATTGAGCAGTTTTTCACTCCCGGCGAATTGCAGGACTTAAATACCATGGACGGCGAAAAGCAGCAGCAAGTTATCCGGAATTTTCAGGTGCACATAAACAGTTATCTGGATCATTCCTACTGGTTTGCGAAGTTTTTACGCGCTCTGCGTCAAGGAAATTCAAATGTGTTGGGTCTCCTTGCTGATAACAGCAATTTGGCGGAGAAACCAAAAAATATGCGTATTACTTTTTATTATTACAATTTCTCAAGTCCCGAGGAGCAAAAGGACGGTTACTGGTGGTCCCGGAAACCGCTGGAACAATTCTCACTGGATCTTTCCTTTGCAGGCAATGGCGAGTAATAAAGAATATGGTTAAATAAAACCGTTTAAATGAGTTTTCTCACTTAAGTAAACATCAAACTTCGCTTTCCGGTAAAGTTAACTTATCTGGAATAGGTGCCCATGTATTCCGCCGTCCCCAGGACATGACCCGAAAAAGCCTTTTCCACTTGAAACCATGTGGCGTTGGGCGGCAGCGAAAGTGATTCCGTGTCCAAAGCGTAAAGACGAAAAAAGTAGCGGTGGTCGCCGTGGCCCGGTGGTGGGCAGGGTCCGTAATAGCCAACACGGCTAAAGGAATCCACACCCCAGCAGGCACCCTGCAGGGCTCCGTTTTCAAGTTTTTTTGACTTAGGAAGATTCTCATCCAGACTGCTGGCTCCTGCCGGGAGGTCGTACAGCACCCAATGGACCCAGGTACCGGGAGGCGCGTCAGGATCCAGGCAGGATAAGGTGAAACTTTTGGTTCCTTCCGGCACATTGGACCATTCCAGGCCAGGTGAAATATCTTCGCCTTCACAAGTGTATTGGCTGGGTATGCGTTCTTCATGCAAAAACGCAGAACTGGTCAATGTAAAGCTCATGGTTAACACTCCTTTTTGATCCGGTTGCGACTGAATTGTAGCAGTGACAAGGATACTGGTCAGGGTGAGTTTAATGTAAGATAGCTTGCTGTTAATAATTGTATCCATGGCTGCCGCTGATTTTACAACTTCCTGATCGTATTCCGTTAGCCCTAATGTTTAATGTCACTCCGCTTAATTGTCTTTCGTAGCTATGCTCAGTTAGAGCGGAGTTTTTTGTTTGTGGGATGATGGGTAGATTTGGATATGATAAACCGGGTGAGATTGTTATTAGTTTTTTCTGGATGTATTTATTCGCAAGGTACAAGTGGCATTGATTCACTAAGCATTATTTCAGAAAGCTGGTGTCAAGATTTACCGCGTGCTGTCTATGCTGGTCTTGAACGTGTAACAGTGTCAAATGACTGGTTTGAGGTATATCAATTAGAAAATGATGTTTTTGCAATATATGAACCGCACCAATGGCAGGAAGTAATTTCTTATTTGATTTTAGGCAGTGAAAAAGCCCTGCTTTTTGATTCGGGAAATGGCATTGGTGAAATAAGTGAAATAGTTAATGAGCTTACGAGTTTGCCTGTGCTTGTTCTTAATTCACATACACACTTTGACCATATAGGTGGTAATGCAGAATTCAGAGATATTCTTGCAATGGATACGGATTATACCAGAAATAACTCGGGGGGCTATCCTAATGAACTTGTGCGGGAAGAAGTATCAGAAGAAGCATTATGTGGTTCAACCCCTGTTGCAATCAATCCCTCATCATATCATACTCCATCTTTTACAGTAAAGAAATTCATCAAGGATGGTTATAAAATAGATTTGGGTGGACGTATACTTGAAGTATTGAGCACCCCGGGGCATACGCCTGATGCAATTTCACTTCTCGATTCAGACTTGGGATTACTTTGGGTCGGAGATATTTATTATGATGGCCCGATTTGGTTATTTGTCCCGGAAACAGATTTGGATGCTTTTTATCAATCTGTTGAACTCCTTTGCAACATAGTACCGCGTCTTGATACTTTGCATCCGGCGCACAACAGTCCAATTGCTCGACCTCAATCCTTATATTCGTTAAGAAAAGCATTAATTAATATTCAGAATGGCACTATATCTGGGAATGCTATATCTGGCGGACGCGTAGAATATATTTTTAAGGAGTTTTCATTGATTGTCAAATAAACCCCGCCCAGTAGCGGGGTTTTTTGTTTGTGGTATGATTGGTAGATTTTAATATGCAGAAGATATTATTAATGGGGTTATTATTCTCAACTGGGATTTTTAAAAAATTTAGATGCGGCGAACTGTGACATCCAATGTAATAAGCAATATATGGAAATAACACGTCAGTTGGTCCTTATTTTCACCTTCGTCTTTGGACCCCTGGTTCTCGCATCATACGTTTACGGCATTTCACACGCAGATAAACCCCAGGACCTCTGGGGAGGTATTCCATTGTCATGGCAGACCTATATTGTCCCATTCATGTTCATAGCTGCTGCAGGGTTCCTGATTTATTGGTGGATAGTATTCTTTCAGTTTGACCAGGATACATTCTCCTCGCTACACTGGCCGTGGGGGTATTCAGACGGCAATGGAGCAATTAGACTTCTTCTAGCATACGCCTTGGTTCTTATTCCATCAGCATTGTGGCTGGAAAGCACCTTGTTCCATCTTTCAAATAATTATAGCTGGACCCCGGTTCTAGTAATAGGAATATTAATGATGGTTGCTATTGGTAATATCATGTTAGGACTGCTCGCGTACGGGGCCTATCAAGATGGAGTCAATGGCTCGGGACTGATGATGATAGGAGCAGTGATGCTGGGTATACAGTGCATCGTTAATGATTGCATAATCTGGTCATTAAAATTCCCCTGGTGATGATCTTATTTTCTCCCGATCCCAGGGAAGAAAACCTGTAAATGTCATTACATTTTACTGTGATGAATAGAAAAAAATGGAGAATAAAATGAAACGAATCTTGATACTCTTTTTGTCCCTGCCATTTGGTCTTATTACGGTATTCGGAAAGGACTTCAAATCTATCTCTACTGTTGATCAGACTCGGGTACAAATTTCCAAGCTGCCAAAAGACGACATCTGGCGGACGCGTAGAATATATTTTTAAGGAGTTTTCATTGATTGTCAAATAAACCCCGCCCAGTAGCGGAGTTTTTTGTTTGTGGGAGTGGTGGTAGATTTGTGCTCACCATGAGAAAAGTAGCCGTACTTTTAATTGCCTCAATTTCCATCGCCAAAAATGATTAACCGCGTCTTGCTATTGATATATATTGGATCAGCTTGGTCGCAAAGCGTAACCCACGGTCCAATCTGTGGTGGTGTCAGTGATACTGGGGCAGTATTTATATTGCGAACTGATACTGCTTCAATTGTGCAAATAGAATTCAGTAGTGATTCTTCGTTCAACAATAGTCTATTTAGCGACACATTGAATAGTGGGAATGACAGCGATAACTGGGCAAAGTTGCATGTTTCTGGGCTTCAGCCTTCAACACGATATTTCTACCGCGCTGTTTTGGATAACACTCCTGGAAACACACAGCGTTATTTTGATGCTTTTCCTACGCCTGGAAGTGTAATGAATTTCCAGTTTCTGACAGGTTCTTGCCAGCAGGCCGGTGGAGACCCAAATTCTAACTCAGGATTAATCTTTCCAATTATGGCACAGGAGAACCCGGCTTTCTTTATTCACCAAGGCGACTGGGGATATCCTGATACGACAGATGATGAGCAGGGCCAACCAGGTAATTATTTTCCGCTTGAATATTCAAGAGTACAGGCAAGTTATCGATCGCGATTTGATAATGTATTTCCTGTTCAAGATCTGTTGGCGGTCACGCCGGTAGCCTATCTATGGGATGATCATGATTTGGTCAATGAAAACGCTGACTCAACATTACCCGGGATTCCCAATTCTCTGCTTGGTTATCAGAATATGTTTCCGTCCTACCCACTTCCTGCGCCTTCAAATGGAGGTTGGCATCAATTTAGCTATGGCAATTGCGATGTTTTCATGCTTGACAATCGTGCTAAACGTGCGCCTAATCTAAATGCCTTTGATTTTCTACTTCCTGATAGCGTGCTTTTTAACCCATCTCCCGAGCATACCATCTTAGGTCGAGAGCAAATGGATTGGTTGAAACAAGAACTCATTAGCTCGACTGCAGATTGGAAATTCATCTCTTCTGGTACTCCATTTAATCCTGGTCTCAGGGCTTGTATTGAAGTTGCGGTACTTGCTCAGGCATTTTTCGACACCATTAGTTCACCTTTCGGTGTATTTCAGCCTATAGATATAGCCATTGAAATTGCAGATAAGTGGGCCGGCTTTCCGGCAGATGCCCATGAACTAATTAACCATGTTATTGAAAACAATATACCCAACGTTATTTTCCTTAGTGGTGATCGCCATTACAGTGAGTTGCACTACGAGGCGCGCGACGGCCATCCGCCGCTGCTTGAGTTCACCAGTTCGCCGCTGCAGCAGGCTCAAAAAGTTGGGCCACTCAAGAACCGGCCCAACACATTTCGGCTTTGGGGGCTGAAAGGTAACAGCTACGGGTTGGTGACGGTGGACATCCCGGAACCGGGCAAGGGTACCGTTCGGCTCGAGGTGCGCACTGAGGCCAACACCGTGCCGGTGGTCGAGAACATCCGCTGTTCCTCCGCCTGGCAGTTAAGTGATTTGCGCTATTGAAATTTCCTAAGCACATCCAACTCGCACTAGGTTTCTTAATCGCCCTGCTGTCGCAGCCGGTTGGCCAAGCGGCT